>NZ_JBHXEM010000005.1:0-108498 GCF_042724755.1 Kitasatospora sp. NPDC127067
CTCCGGGACCGGCTGCACCGCAAGCTGCCGCCGGAACGCCCCGAAGCGCCCCCGCCGACGCCGTACGCCGAGTGCGGCCGCTGCCACGACCCGGTGCCCCGCCCCGGGATCTGCCGCACCTGCGCGGGCCTCGGCACGAGAAGCGTCGCGGTCGGAACCGGCGCGCCCGCCACCCCCGGCGGCGTCGCCCGGGCGCGCGCGGCCCTGCGCGGGTGGCCTCGGCAGCGGGCCGCCGCAGGCTCGTAGCCGGCGAAGCCGCTCTCGGGGTGGATGATCTCCAGGTCGGTGCCGTCGGGGTCGTCGAAGTGCGCGACCCGAGTGCCGAGGGCGGCGTTCGGGGTGGCCTCGCCCGCCACGTCGTCGCCGAGGTCCTGGCCGATCACGCGTAGGCGGGCGGAGGGGTGGCGGCCGCTACCGGTTCAGTACACCCACAGTGCGCCGGACTGGCCCTTGTACTCCCACTGCTGGGCGTTGGCCCCGTTCGCGGTGGAGGAGTTGGTGATCTCCAGGACCTTTCCGCTGTGGTTCTGGAGCTTGTACCGGCTCATGCCGCCGCCCCACCGGACCTGGATCAGCTTCCACTTCGCGCCGTTCTGGCCGTTGCACGTCCACTGCTGGGCCGCGGCGCCGTTCGCGGTGGAGGAGTTCTCGATCTCCAGGCACTTGCCGCTGTGGACGTTCACGACGTTGTAGAAGCCGTCGCCCGCGGACTGCCACTGCCACTTCGAGCCGGCCTGGCCCTTGCAGTCCCACTGCTGGGCCCTGGCGCCGTTCGCGGTGGAGGAGTTCTCGATCTCCAGGCACTTGCCGCTGTCGTTCGGGAACTCGAACGTGGCCGAGAGGCCGGCGTGCGGCGCGGCGAAGGCCTGACCGCCGCCGAGGGCGGTGAGCCCGAGCGTCAGGGCGGCGATGCCGACGGCGGCGGCGGATCGCAGGGTCGTGCGGGGCCGGGTTCCGTTGCTGGACATGGATGTTCCCCCTTCGAGGGTGCTGGTGTCGGTCCGTGTCCGCCGGAGGAGCCCCCGTGGTGGACACGGCATCAGCTTGCCGATCCCCCAGGGGGGTTGTCGTTAGCAGCCGGTCCACGTCCGCTTCGCTCAGCGTCCACCCGTGGCCGTCGCGGCGGCACCGTGGCGGTAGTCGCTGGGTGGCAGCCCGTACGCGCCGCGGAAGGCGCGGCTGAAGTCGGCGGCGCGGGGGAATCCGCAGCGGGCCGCGATGGCGTGGACGGGGGTGGTGGCCAGGGCCGGGTCGGCGAGGTCGCGGCGGGCTCGTTCGAGGCGCTGGCGGCGGATCCAGGCGGCGACGGTCTCCTCCTCGGTCTCGAAGAGGCGGTGCAGGTAGCTGACCGAGATGTGGTGCGCGGCGGCGACGGCGCCGGGGTTGAGGTCCGGTTCGTGCAGGTGGGCGCGGACGAAGGCCCGGATCCGTTGGACCAGTGCCCGGCGCCGGCTCTCCGGTGGTACGGCGTCCTCGGCGTCGAGGTGGTGGGCGAGCAGCGCCGACACCAGGTCGAGGGCGGCGGCGCCCAGCCGGGGCGCGTCGCCGGTGCGGTAGGCGCCGGTGTCGGCGGCGATGCCGTTGAGCAGCTGGACGAGCAGGGCGCCCACCCCTTCGCCCCCGGGCATCCGGCGGGCGATCAGCCCGGCCACCTTGTCCGGTGGCAGCGGCACGGCCTGCCGGGGAAGGGTCAGCCAGGCCCCGCGGATCTGCCGGCGCGGATCGTCGGTGCTCACCTGGAGGGCGATGGGCCGGACGCTGTCGTACATCACCAGGTCCTGCGGGCGCCATTCGCCGTGGCCGTCGCGCCGGGCCGCCGGCCCGGCACCCGGGAACGGCAGTGAGAGGAGGTAGAACTCCGGGTCGGACGAGCGGATCAGGCGCGCCGGCCGGCGCACGGTGATCGACGGGCTCTCCATGTTCCAGAGCTGCATCTCACCGAGCGTCAGGACGCGCAGCTCCGCCCGGAAGTCGGCGGCGTGTCCCGTGCTGGCCTCGATCGGCGCGCTCATCTCGGAGAGTCGGTGCCGCCAGTACTCCAGGCGGTCCGGCGGCGCCACGTCCTCGGTCCGGTGCACCGTCTCGTCCAGCATGCCCGCCCTCCCCGACTCGCGCTTCCGGTAAGGGCATTGTCACATCACGAACGGTCTCGTTCAGGAAGGCCCTCGGGGCACCTGGTGCTGCCACTCCCGGGCGAACACCACCGAGCCCGCCTCCAGTGCCCGCAGCTGGACGACGCTGATGAAGTGTTCGGCGTCGCAGCGCAGTTGGGTGCGGGTCTGGACGGTGACGTCCCAGCCGATGTCGGGCCGCTCCAGCCGGACAGTGCGGTCGGTGCGGGCCTGGGCGCTGAGCGGGGCGCCGGCGAGCACCCGGTAGGCGGTGACGGTGTGTTCGTCGCGGACCAGGCCGTCGGGGTGGGTGCGGGTGCCGTCGGTGGCGGGGGAGAGCTCGGCGCGCCACTCGTGGCGGCCGATGTCGTGGACGGTGAGGTGTTCGGGCCGGACGGTGAGCGGTTCGGTGAGGTGGATGTCGAGCGGTGCGGGCAGCACCGGGGGCTCGAAGGTGACGGGCGGGGCGCCGACGTCGGCGGCGAGGTGGCGCACCGGCAGGCTCAGGGTGGAGCGGGACGGGTCGACGCCGTACCCGGTGTCCTCCGCGGGGGGCCAGACCCAGGGCCAGTAGACCGAGGAGAGGGCGAGCCGCAGCCGGTGCCCGGCCGGGACCGTCCAGGCGCAGGCCGCGAGCTCGACCTCGGCGTCGGGTCCGTCGGCGACCAGGAAGCCCCGGGTGACCAGCTCCGAGGTGCCGTCCGGGCCGACCGCGCACAGCCGCACCGTCACCTGGACGGGTGCCCCGTCCTCGCGCAGCCGCAGCCGGACGGTCGGGGCGCCGAGCAGCTCGACGGGTTCGGGCAGCGGCTGGGAGTCGAAGCAGACCGAGCGGCCGTCCTCCTCGCGCTGGTCCGGCGGCCGGTCGGCGGGGCGGCCGTGGGGGACGTAGGCGCCCGCGTTGAGGCCGGTGTGCTGCGGGGACCGGACCGGGACGTACCGGTCGTGGGCGGCGGTGCCGGCGGTGCGCAGCGGCCCGTCCAGGCCGTAGTGGATCTCCCGGACGTCGGGGGAGGGCCAGGCCTCGTCCCCGGTCCAGCGGGTGGCGAGCCAGGCGCGCAGGGCGGGTTCCTTGAGGGCGCCGTTGTCGATGCCGCGCAGCCAGTGGTCCCACCAGCGCAGCGTGTCGGGCAGGGCGGCCTCGGGCAGGCCGTGCGGCCAGGGGCCGATCAGGGCGCGCGCGGTGGGGGACTCGGCGAGCAGCCGCAGCACGAAGGAACAGGACGGGTCGCCCCAGCCGGCCACGGCGAGGGCGGGCACGGACACCGGGACGGTGCTCTCGCGGGGTGCGAGCCAGTCGTCGACGGGCGGCTGCAGCGCCTCCAGCCGGGCCAGCCAGGCGGCCCGCCAGGCGTCGCCGACGTGCCGCGGGTCCGGCGGCAGGGCGGCGTCGGCGACCAGGGCGGTGAGCCGGGTGTGCAGGTCGGCGGCGAGCACGGCCCCGCCGAGCCGGTGGCCGCCCTCGGGGCAGGCGGTGACGACGGCGCCGACGGTGCCGGGGGTGCGGGCGGCGAGCCGCAGGGCGGTGGTACCGGCGGTGCCGGTGCCGAGCAGGCCGAGCCGGCCGTTGCACCAGGGCCGGCGGGCGAGCCAGTCGACCACGGCGGCGCCGTCGGCGAGCTCCTGTTCGCCGCCGGGTTCGCCGGGGATGCCCTCGGAGTTGCCGTGCCCGCGGGTGTCGACCCGGACGGCGGCGTAGCCGTGGCCCGCGTACCAGGGGTGGCGGCGGGCGTCCTCGGCGGCGGTCCGGTCGGTGAGGCGGCCGCCGGAGTACTCCAGCAGCGCGGGGCCGGGCTCGTCACCGACCGGCCGCCACAGCCGGGCGGCCAGTCGGGTGCCGTCGGGCAGCGGGATGCGCAGGTCCTCGCGGGTGGTGTGGAAGGGGTAGGACGGCATGGCCGCTCCCATCGGTCCCTGGCGTCGGCCTTCCGACGGTTCGGTATTTCCGACAGTAGGGGAGGGAGCGGCCCTTTTCCTGATGAGAGGGGCCTGATGAGCGGGGCCTGATGAGGAGGCCTGGTGAGCGGGGGCCCGGTGAGAAGGTCCCGGCGAGCGGGGCCCCCGGTGGGGGCGTCCCCGGTCAGGCCTTGCTCAGCCAGGCGGTGGCGTTGAGGGCGAGGGCGGCGTCGGTGCCCGCCGGGTCGTCCCAGCCGTTGTACAGGGTGTTGCCGGACTGGCCGGTGCCGTCGTCGATCGGGGAGCTGTCGCCCCAGATCACGACCCGGCCGGAGCCGAAGGTGCTGGTGACGAAGAACGCGCCGGTGTTGCCGCTGTAGCCGGTCCGGTAGACCAGGCCCTTGACGTTCGGGTTGTCGGCGGGCTTGAGGGTGAAGGTGGTGCCGTTGCGCAGGATCGAGCCGGTGACGGTGCCGAAGGGGCCGTGCAGCACCGGGTCGGTCGGGGCGTCGGCCGCGCGCGGGTTGTCGGTGGTGATGTTGAGCAGGTCGACCGAGAAGCCGAAGGGGTCGTTGTTGTTCACCCCGTTGTTGGTCAGCAGGTCGTTGATGATCTTCGGGGAGTCCCAGCCGTCGTTGTTGCGGTCGCTGTTGTTGTGGTCGGAGACCAGGAAGAGCCCGCCGCCGTTCTTCACGAAGTTCATGATCGCGGCCTTTTCGCCCGCGGAGAAGCGCGTGTTGGGCTCCGGGATCACGAAGGTGTCGAAGTTGGCGAGGTCGAGCGCGGCGCCGGTGCCGTAGCTGATGGTGGACCCGGCCGGGAGGGTCTTCAGGCTGTACTGGCCGGTCTTCTGGAGGGCGACGCCCCAGGCGGACAGGGCGCCGGTCCAGCTCTTCTCGGTGGTGGGGTTGGCGTTCTGGGCCAGCGGGTCGGGCTGGCTGGTGCTGATGATCCAGTCGGCGTTGCCCGCGGTCTCGGCCTTGCTGTTGTCGAACAGCACCCGGTGCGGGGTGGCGCCGACGGTGGCGGTCCTGGCGGCGGGCGCGGTGAGTGCGGCGGGCGCGGCGGTGGCGGCGGGGGTGGTGAGACCGGCCGTGAGCAGGGCCGTTCCGGCGAGGGCCGCGGCGGTTCGGATGCGGATCGTCATGTGCCGTTCCTCCGTGGGGAGTTGAGGGGGCAGCGCTCAGGTTTTCGCGCGTAGAACGGGAGTATCCGCGCGTAGAGCGCGGGGTGAAAGCCCTCCGAGGTTACGAAGCCTTGTACGGGTCGTGACGATCTTCGGGAGGGGGGTGGAAGCCGGGGGAGAGCGGGGGGAGACGAATCCGTAATTGCGCATGACTTGCAACTGCGCGCACCGAGGCGGAAAGATGGCCCAGCTTCGACCGCCCGACCGAAAGGACACGATGATGACCGCCCCCCGCTGGCGCGACCGGCTCACCCGTGAGGAGTGGATCCGCCTGGCCGGAATGGGCGGATTCATCCTCGCGCTCCACGTCATCGGCTGGTTCACCCTGCTCGCGGTGGTCGAGCCCGAGCACTACGACGTCGGCGGCCAGGTGTTCGGCGCCGGCATGGGCCTGACCGCCTACACCCTCGGCATGCGGCACGCCTTCGACGCGGACCACATCGCCGCCATCGACAACACCACCCGCAAGCTGATGGGCCAGGGCAAGCGGCCGCTGTCGGTCGGCTTCTGGTTCTCGCTCGGGCACTCGTCGATCGTCTTCGGCCTCTGCGCGCTGCTGGCCCTCGGCATCCGCTCGCTGGCCGGCCAGGTGGAGTCCGACGACTCGACGCTGCACGAGATGACCGGCCTGATCGGCGTCGCCGTCTCCGGCACCTTCCTGCTGCTGCTCGGCCTGATCAACCTGGGCGCCTTCAACGGCATCCTCAAGGTCTTCCGCCGGATGCGCGAGGGCGACTACGACGAGGCGGAGCTGGAGCGCCAGCTGGAGCGGCGCGGGCTGATGAACCGCATCCTCGGCAGGGTCACCAGGGCCGTCACCAAGCCCTGGCACATGTACCCGGTGGGCCTGCTGTTCGGCCTGGGCTTCGACACCGCCACCGAGGTGTCCCTGCTGGTGCTGGCGGGCGGCGCGGCGGCCTTCTCGCTGCCCTGGTACGCGCTGCTCACGCTGCCGATCCTGTTCGCGGCCGGAATGAGCCTGCTGGACACCATCGACGGCTCGTTCATGAACTTCGCGTACGAGTGGGCCTTCTCCAAGCCGGTCCGCAAGATCTACTACAACCTGACCGTCACCGGGCTGTCGGTGCTGGTCGCGCTGGTGATCGGCTCGATCGAGCTGATCGGCCTGCTCGGCGAGAAGCTGGACATCACCAGCGGTCCGGTCGCCTGGATCGGCGCACTGGACCTCAACTTCGTCGGCTACGCCATCGTCGGACTGTTCGTGCTCACCTGGGCCGCGGCGATCGCCTACTGGAAGCTCGGCAACGTCGAGGAGAAGTGGTCGGCCGGGCTGGCCGCCGGTTCCGCGGCCGGTGCCGCCTCCGCCTCCGCGAAGTCCGAGTAGGGCGCGCAGGACCGAGGGGCCGGTGACCGGGGGTTCGGTCGCCGGCCCCTCGGGGCTTTCCGGGGGCGCGCCGGGCGGGCGCCGCGCGGGCGGCGGTTCGGGCGCCGCGGCCGCGCTACTTCAGCGCGGCGAGCACCGCCTGGGCCATCACCTGCTCGCCGGTCGCGTTGGGGTGGAACGGCACGGCGGGCGAGCCGGGCAGCGCGCCCTCGATCCAGCGGTCGTCCGAGCAGACGTCGTGCCCGAGGGTCGGCGTCGCGGTGTCCACGTAGGTCGCGCCGTTCGCGGCCGCGGTGGACTTCAGCGCGGCGTTCAGCTTGTTGAGCACGCCGTGCATGTACTCGACGTCGCCCGGCGTCACCGGCTGGCGCAGGATGCACTTCGAGCCGTCGGCGGGCAGCACGGACGGGTAGCCGACCAGCAGCACCCTGGCCCCGGGCGCCTTGGCGTGGATGCGCTTGAGGGTGTCGGCCAGCTGCGGGGCGATGGTGGTGCGGATCCGCTCGGCCAGGTCGTCGGTGCCGTACTGCCAGGACATGCTGCTCCAGTCCCAGTAGCCGTGGTGGTAGACGTCCTTGCAGGGCGTGCCGAGCGGGTTGACGACGGCGCCGGCGATGCAGGTGGCGACCAGTTCGCCGAGGCCGAGGTCGCTGGCCGCGAGGTCGTTGCCGCCGATCCCGAGGGTGACCAGGTCGGTGTCGGCGGTCACCGCGTCCAGCTGCGGGTCGTTGACCCTGATGAAGGCGTCGTACTGGGGCTGCGTCATCGCCTTGATCTTGGCCGCGGAGCAGGTGACGTCGGTGTACCGGCCGGACTTGAGGGCGGCGGCGACCAGGTGGCCGTAGTTGCGGTCGGAGCGCAGGCACAGACCGGCCGACTGGCCCGGCACGCCGGCGCCGGCGGCGTAGGAGTCGCCGAGCGCCACGTAGTGCTTCGGCGCGGCGCCGGCGGCCTGGGCGCTGGTGGAGGTGAGCGCGAGTGCGGCACCGAGGGCGACGGCGGCGAGCGCGGTGGAATTCCGGAGGTGCCGGGATTTCCGGGCAGGGCGGAGCACGATTCCTCCTGGGGGAGAGAAACGACGGGTGGGGGTCGCATCGAGCCGGGCCACAGCTACTCGCAGGTAAGTTACTGCCAGGTTTCCCGGACGTCCATGGTTTGCGCGGAAATTGCCGACATTCCGTCAGGCGGGCCCGGACGGAATTCCGCATTTCGCCCCACCGGGTGCCGAACGGCTATCGCACGGCTCTCGAACGGCTATCGCGCCACTGTCGGCGGCAATTCCGAAACGGCCCGGAGCGGAATTCACGCGGGCGGTTGTTACCCGCCGGTTGACCGGACGTCACCGCAGACCGCAGTATCGGGCGCACAGCGGCGGCGCGTCCCGGACGTGCCGCCACCGCGAGCCCCGACGGAGGACTGCGCATGGCCCTGGACGCCGACGTCATCGTCATCGGAGCGGGCCTCGCGGGCCTCGCCGCCACCGCCGAACTCGCCGACGCCGGACGGAAGGTGATCCTCCTCGACCAGGAGCCCGCCGCCTCCTTCGGCGGCCAGGCGCACTGGTCCTTCGGCGGCCTCTTCCTGGTCGACTCGCCCGAGCAGCGCCGGATGCGGATCCGCGACTCGCACGCCCTCGCCCTGCGGGACTGGCTCGGCACGGCCGGCTTCGACCGGCCCGAGGACGCCTGGCCGCGCCGCTGGGCCGAGGCGTACGTGGACTTCGCGGCGGGCGAGAAGCGCTCCTGGCTGCACGGCATGGGCGTGCGGTTCTTCCCGGTGGTCGGCTGGGCCGAGCGCGGCGGCTACCTCGCCGACGGGCCCGGCAATTCGGTGCCGCGCTTCCACATCACCTGGGGCACCGGGCCGGGGCTGCTGGCGCCCTTCGTCCGGCGGGTCCGCGCCGCCGCCGCGCGCGGCCTGGTGGACCTGCGCTTCCGGCACCGGGTCACCGGGCTGTCCGCCACCGCGGGCGCCGTCGACACCGTCACCGGCGAGGTGCTGGTGCCGAGCCCGGCAGGCCGGGGCGAGGCCAGCTCGCGGGAGGCCGCCGGGAGCTTCGAGCTGCGCGCCCAGGCCGTGATCGTCACCTCCGGCGGCATCGGCGGCAACCACGACCTGGTCCGCAAGGCCTGGCCGGCCCGGCTCGGCACCCCGCCCGCCAGGCTGCTCTCCGGGGTGCCCGCGCACGTGGACGGACTGATGCTGGAGGTCGCCGGCCGGGCCGGGGCCAGTCTGATCAACGGCGACCGGATGTGGCACTACACCGAGGGCATCGAGAACTGGGACCCGATCTGGGCCCGGCACGGCATCCGCATCCTGCCCGGCCCCTCCTCGCTCTGGCTGGACGCGCGGGGCAGGCGGTTGCCCGTCCCGCTGTTCCCCGGCTTCGACACCCTCGGGACGCTCGAACACATCATGTCCACCGGGTACGAGTACACCTGGTTCGTGCTCAACCAGCGGATCGTCGAGAAGGAGTTCACCCTCTCCGGCTCCGAGCAGAACCCCGACCTGACCGGCAAGTCGGTGCGCGGTGTGCTCGGGCGCGCGCTGCCAGGGGCCCCCGGCCCGGTCCAGGGCCACCTGCGGCACGGCCGGGACTTCGTGGTCGCCCGCGACCTCGCCGACCTCGCCCGGGGCATGAACGCCAGGACCGGCGAACCGCTGATCGACCCGGACGAGCTGCGCCGCACCGTCGAGGACCGCGACCGGCAGCTGGCCAACCCCTTCGCCAAGGACCTCCAGGTCACCGCGATCCACGGGGCCCGCCGCCACCTCGGCGACAGGCTCATCCGCACCGCCGCCCCGCACCGCATCCTCGACCCGGGCGCCGCACCGCTGATCGCCGTCCGGCTGAACATCCTGACCCGCAAGTCGCTCGGGGGACTGGAGACCGATCTGTCCTCCCGGGTGCTGCGGCCGGACGGCGAGGTGCTGCCGGGGGTGTACGCGGCCGGCGAGGCCTCCGGGTTCGGCGGCGGGGGCGTGCACGGGTACCGCTCCCTGGAGGGGACGTTCCTGGGCGGCTGCCTGTTCTCGGGCCGTACGGCGGGACGGGCGGCGGCCCGGGCGGTCGGGTAGCGCCGGCCGTCGGACAGCGGGGCCGTCGGACGGCGGGGCGCGAGGCGTGGGGCGCGGACGCGGGCGCGCGAGGTGGGAGGGGTCCCTGTCGAAGCGCCCGCGGTCCGGGCCCGGGTCCGACCCGCGGCCCGGGCGCCGGCGGGGTGACAGGTACAGTGCGGAGGCCGGTGCGCAGGGTGCCGCAGCCCAGGAGGGGTCAGGAGAACCGATGAGCCGCCGAGACCGCGACGGTGCCCGGGACCGCAAGCGGGGCGCCGGCGCCCCCGTGACCGTCACGGTGTGCCGGGGCTGCTGCTGCGGCACCGAGGCGAAGCACCCCGGGGTGGACCACGCGGGCCAGTACGAGCGGCTGCGCACGGCGGTGGGCCCGGCGGGCCGGGTCCGGGCGGTCAAGTGCCTGGACGTGTGCACCCAGTCCAACGTGGTGGTGGTGGGCCCCTCGGCCGAGGGCCGGGCGGCGGGCGGCCGGCCGGTCTGGCTGGGCTTCGTGCTGATGGACGAGATGATCGACGAGATCGCCGCCTGGGTGCGCGCGGGCGGCCCGGGCCTGGCCGATCCGCCCGGGCTGCTCGACCTCCAGCTGATCTCGGTCTCCCGGCGGGTCCGCGAGGGCCTGCCCGAGTGAGGCCGTGCCCCCGGCGCTACCGACTGATCGTCAGATCGTATTCAACCGGGACGGATCCGGGGCTGCCCGGGGGCCGTCAGCACTACCATGACCGGTGGCGCCGGGCCCTCGCGGACGGCACCGAGCCGATTCCGCGCGAGGGAGGAAGCCGATGACGACGGTCTGCCGCATCTGCGCGGGCACCGGCCGGACCGCCGGTCTCAGCTGCCGGACCTGCCAGGGCACCGGCACCACCGAGGTGGGCGGCGGGGGCGGCAACTGCTTCCTCTGCGACGGCACCGGGGTCTACGTGCGCTACCGGGTGGACGCGACCGGGGCCAAGCACGCCTACCGGGACGAGATCTGCCGCACCTGCGACGGCACCGGCAACCGGGCCGCCACCCAGTGGGACGAGCCCTCCGGCTGAGGACGGACCCGGCCGGCCGGTGGCGCGGTCCGCGGGTCCGGGCGGGCCCCCGGCACCGCCGACGACCGCTCAGTCCGGGGGACCGGTGGGGGCCATGATGCGGCGTCGAGACGGTGCGGGTACGCCCTTTACCGAATCATGGTCGAACATTGGCGTTCGAATGGTGGGTACGCTGCGACCCGTTCACCCGGCGTCCGTGCGCGATCAACGTGCCGCTGGAAGAGTCCCGCGCATGGATATCCCCAACATGGGCGTGCCGGCCAAGCTTGCCGACCGCATGAGCATGGCCGAGCAGCACGAGTACCTGCGGGCCCGTTTCTCCCGCCGCCGGATGCTGCGCGCCGGTGCCGTGACCGTGGGTGCCGTCGCCGTCGGCGGCGCACTGGGCAGCGGGACGGCCTTCGCCGCCCCGGCCGGCCCGCAGCTGCTGACCGGTGGCACGACCAGCGGCATCGACGGCGCGCTGGTCGCGCCGACCGGCCGTCACCTCCAGTTCGGCCCCGAGCCGGACACCCAGTTCCGCGTCTCCTGGCAGGTGCCGGCCCCGGTCAAGAAGCCGTTCCTGCGCTTCGGAAGGACCCCGTGGGAGCTGAGCCACAAGGTCCAGGCCGAGGTCCGCGCCCTGCACACCCCGGCGCTGACCCCGAACAGCCAGCCGGTGGACCAGTACTACCTGCACGTGGCGCTGGAGGACCTGCGCCCCGACACCACCTACTACTACGGTGTCGGCCACGAGGGCTTCGACCCGGCCTCGCAGCAGCAGATCTCCACCCTGCACACCTTCCGCACCGCGCCCTCCCGCGACCACCGCTGGGGCAAGGTGTACGAGCCGTTCACCTTCACCGCCTTCGGCGACCAGGGCGTCAGCGCGCACGCGGCCGGCAACGACCACATCATCAAGGCCCAGAACCCGGCCTTCCACCTGCACGCCGGCGACATCTGCTACGCCGACCCGGCCGGTTCCGGCACCGACCCGGACAAGTCCGTCTTCAACGCGAAGACCTGGGACGACTTCCTGGTGCAGACCGAGACGGTCGCCGCCGAGATCCCGTGGATGGTCGCGTACGGTAACCACGACATCGAGGCCTGGTACTCGCCGAACGGCTATGGCGGCGAGAACGCCCGCTTCTTCCTGCCGAACAACGGCCCGGACCCGCGCGCCGTCCCCGGCGTCTACACCTTCCGCTACAAGAACGTCGGCGTCATCTCGCTGGACGCCAACGACGTCTCCTACGAGATCCCGGCCAACCTGGGCGTCTCGGCGAACAAGCAGACCAAGTGGCTGGAGCGCACCCTCAAGGACCTGCGCAACGACGAGACCGTCGACTTCGTCGTGGTCTTCTTCCACCACTGCGCCTTCTCCACCACCGTCGCGCACGCCTCCGAGGGCGGTGTCCGCGAGGCCTGGGTGCCGCTGTTCGAGAAGTACCGGGTGGACCTGGTCATCAACGGCCACAACCACATCTACGAGCGCACCGACGCGATCCTCGGCAACAAGGTCTCGAAGCAGGTGCCGAGCGGCGCCACCATCGAGCCGGCCAAGGACGGAGTGGTCTACGTCACCGCGGGTGCGGCCGGCCGCAGCCTGTACAAGTTCGACGTGCCGGACACCTACGAGGGGCACGAGAACCACCAGGACGAGGTCAAGACCTACTACTGGAGCAAGGGCAGGGTGAAGACCCCCGAGACCATCCAGTGGTCGCGGGTGCGCTACACCGGCTACTCCTTCATCAAGGTCGACGTCACCCCGAAGCACCTGGGCCAGAAGTCGGTCATGAAGGTCACCGCGCTGGCCGAGGACGGCACGCAGATCGACAACTACACGATCCTGCGCACGGTCGGCGAGGGCTGGGACTCGAACCGCGACGACGACGGCCAGGGCGGCGGCTGGGGCTGGTAGTCCCCGAGCGGCCGGCGCTCCCCGGACGCGCCCGACGGGCCCCGGCGGTGAGGGAGGACCTCAGCGCCGGGGCCCGTACATGATGACGCCGACCCCGGCCAGGCAGACCAGCGCGCCCAGTACGTCGTAGCGGGTCGGCCGGAAGCCGTCCACGACCACGCCCCACAGCAGCGAGCCGGCCACGAACACCCCGCCGTACGCGGCCAGCACCCGGCCGAAGTTGCTGTCCGGCTGCAGGGCGGCCACGAAGCCGTACGCGCCGAGCGCCACCACCCCCAGGCCGGCCAGCCACCACGGCCGCTGCTCGCGCACGCTCTGCCAGACCAGCCAGCAGCCGCCGATCTCGGCGACGGCGGCGAGGACGAACAGGGCGACGGAGCGAAGGACGGTCATGCCGTCGAGCCTAAGGGCGTGTCCCGGGGCGTCAGCTCTGGCGGTACGTGGCCAGGAAGCGCCCGATCCGGTTGACGGCCGTCTCCAGGTCGTCGGCCCGGGGCAGGGTGACGAAGCGGAAGTGGTCCGGGCGCGGCCAGTTGAAGCCGGTGCCCTGGACGACGTGGATCTTCTCGCGCAGCAGCAGGTCCAGCACGAACCGCTCGTCGTCGACGATCCGGTGCACCGCCGGGTCCAGCCTGGCGAAGGCGTACAGCGCGCCCTTGGGCTTGACGCAGCTGACGCCGGGGATCTCGTTGAGCGCCTTGACGGCGATGTCGCGCTGCTCGGTGAGCCGGCCGCCGGGCAGCACCAGGTCGTTGATGGACTGGTGGCCGCCGAGCGCCGCCTGCACGGCGTACTGGGCGGGCACGTTGGGGCACAGCCGCATGCCGGAGAGCATGGTCAGGCCCTCCAGGTAGTCGGTGGCGTGCTGCCGCGGGCCGGAGACGACCAGCCAGCCGCTGCGGAAGCCGGCCACCCGGTAGGACTTGGAGAGGCCGTTGAAGGTGAGGGTCAGCACGTCGTCGGCCAGGGCGGCCAGGCAGTGGTGCTCGGTGCCGTCGTAGAGGATCTTGTCGTAGATCTCGTCGGCCAGCACCATCAGGTGGTGGCGGCGGGCCAGGTCGAGGATGCCCTCCAGCAGTTCCTTCGGGTAGACGGCGCCGGTGGGGTTGTTGGGGTTGATGACGACGATCGCCTTGGTGCGGGCGGTGATCTTGGCGGCGATGTCGTCCAGGTCCGGGTACCACTCGGCCTCTTCGTCGCACAGGTAGTGCACGGCCTTGCCGCCGGCCAGCCGGACCGCGGCCGTCCAGAGCGGGTAGTCGGGCATCGGCACGAGGACCTCGTCGCCGTCGTCCACCAGCGCGGTGACGGCCATCTGGATCAGCTCGGAGACGCCGTTGCCGAGGTAGACGTCGTTGACGGTGACGCCCTGGACCCCGCGCTGCTGGTAGTACTGCACCACCGCCCGGCGGGCCGGCAGGATGCCGCGCGAGTCGCTGTAGCCGTGCGCCTTGGGCAGGTTGCGGATGATGTCCTGGATGATCTCCTCGGGCGCCTCGAAGCCGAACGGGGCCGGGTTCCCGGTGTTCAGCCGCAGCACGCTGTGCCCGGCCTCCTCCAGGGCGTTGGCCTGGTCGACCACCGGGCCCCGGATCTCGTAGCACACGTCATTCAGCTTGCTGGACTGTCGAAACTCCATCTGCGGCCTCCCGACCGTCACCACCGCTCCGTTGCTTCAGCTTTGTTCTACCAAGTGTGTACTTGGAAAGTCCAACCTCTTGGCTATGCTGATCCACATGTCACGCCGAAGCTACGACCAGTACTGCGCCGTCGCCCGCGCCCTGGACGCGGTGGGGGAGCGCTGGAGCCTCCTGATCGTCCGTGAGCTGCTCGGCGGCCCGCGCCGCTACACCGACCTGCACGCCGACCTGCCCGGCGTCTCCACCGACATCCTGGCCGCCCGGCTCAAGCAGCTGGAGGCGGAGGAGCTGGTGACCCGCCGCCGGCTGGAGCGGCCCGCCAACGCGACGGTCTACGAACTGACCGGGCGGGGCCGTGAACTGCGCCCGGTCGTCGAGGCGCTGGGGGAGTGGGGGCTGGCCGCCCTCGGCGAGCAGCGGCCCACCGACGCCGTGCGCGAGCACTGGTTCACGCCCCGCGGGGCGGAGGAGTCGGCGGCGGTCGCGGCCGGCTGACGACCGCGGTCGGCTGACGACCGCGGGCGTGCCCGGTCGCCCGGACGGGGCGGCGGCAAGGCCCCCGTCGCCGACCGCCGCCCCGTGTGCCCTCAGTGTGTCCCGGGCCGATAAACGAACGATCGGCGTGCGATGAGCGCCGGGGTCCGTCGCCGCCCCGGGCGGGCACGCACGTACGATCGTCGGATCGTCGGACCGCCGGAGTCGTTCCAGGAGAGCGGAGGCCAGCCCGTGCCCACCCCCTACCGCAGCTATGTCGCCGTCGGCGACTCCTTCACCGAGGGCATGGGCGACGACCTGCTGCCGGACGGCCACTACCGGGGCTGGGCCGACCGGGTCGCCTCGGCACTGGCCGCCGAGCGCACCGACGCGCAGCCCCCGGACGCCGGCTTCCGGTACGCCAACCTCGCCGTCCGCGGCAAGCTCATCGGCCAGATCCACGACGAGCAGCTCGCCGCCGCCACCGCGATGGGGGCCGAGCTGGTCACCCTGGCCGGCGGCCTCAACGACGTGCTGCGCCCCGGCTGCGACATCGACGCGGTCGAGCGGCTGCTCGGCCGCTGCGCCGCCGGGCTGCGCGCCACCGGCGCCACCGTCGTGCTGTTCACCAGCACCGACCCCACCCGGCGCATGGCCGGCAGCGCCCGGCTGCTGCCCGCCATCCTGCGGATGAAGGCCTTCGTCCAGGAGCTGGGTCGGCAGGACGGCTTCGCCGTGGTCGACCTGTTCTCCGCGCCCTGCTTCGACGACCGCCGGCTGTGGGCCGAGGACCGCCTGCACCTCTCGCCCGAGGGCCACCGCCGGGTCGCCGCGGGAGTGCTGGAGGCGCTCGGCCGCCCCGCGGCCTTCGACTGGCGCGCCCCGCTGCCCGCCGCCGCCCCGGCCGGCCGCGCCGAGCGGCTGCGCCAGGACGCCCGCTGGCTGGGCACCCACCTCGGCCCGTGGATCGGCCGCCGCCTCACCGGCCGCTCCTCCGGCGACGGCCGCCCCGCGAAGCGGCCGGAGCTGCTGCCGTACCGCTGAGGTCCGCTACCTCTCGGCTTGGACGCTCGGCGCGTCGAGGACCAGGCTCGCCATCGGGGCGTGGGTGGTCCAGCCCATCGCCTCGTAGAGCGCCTGTCCCTCCGGCGTGCCGACCAGTACGCCGGTGTGCGCGCCCCGCTCGTGCGCGGCGGACTGGAGCGTTCGCATCACCAGGACGCCCAGGCCCCGGCGGCGGTGCTCGGGCACGGTGGTGATCTGGTCCGGTACGGCCACCGGGCCGGCCAGGCCCGCCTGGCCGCGCGCGGCGAGGTGCCCGTCCCCGGTGCGCACCAGCGCCCGGAGGACCCCGCCCCGCTCCCAGGCGGTCACGGTGTACCCGGCCGGGACCTCGGGCCGCTCGGCGGCGAGCGGCACGCTCATCAGGAAGCCCGGCGCGTCCAGGCGCCACCGCTCGTCCAGCCAGGGGCGCACCGTGGCGTCCTCGGCGAACAGCTTCAGCCAGGTGGTCGGCGCGGTGACGGTCTCGGCGAGCTTGCGGACGTCGGCCTCGGTCGGTTCCGGCAGCACGTGCCGGCCCACCTCGCCGGCCGGTGCGCCGACGTCGATGCTCCAGCCCCAGGGCTGGTCCACCGGCTCGGCGGAGCCGCGCGAGACGGCCCAGCCCGAGATCCACATCCGGACCAGGTCCCTGGTGTCCGGTTCCCGCATGTCGCCCACCCCCGTGTGTAATGGTCTCAAAGGCAGTGCATAGCTTACCGACAGCGAGGGTCGTCGGGCCAGTAGGATTTCCGGGTTCACGGCGCCGCCCGGCGCCGACTGCTGGAAGGACCCCGGAACGTGCGCGAGACCGAGCCGCCGCAGGACCCCACGGCGGCCGCGCCGACCCCGCTGGAATCCGACTGCGGCAGCTGCTTCGGCCTCTGCTGCGTCGCGCTGCCCTTCGCCGCCGGCAGCGACTTCGCCATGAACAAGGCGGCCGGCAGCGCCTGCCACAACCTCCGGACCGACTTCCGCTGCGGCATCCACGCCCAACTGCGCGACCGGGGCTTCCAGGGCTGCACGGTCTACGACTGCTTCGGCGCCGGGCAGCGGGTCTCCCAGGTGACCTTCGGCGGCCGCAGCTGGCGCGAGGAGCCGGACAGCGCCAAGGCGATGTTCGACGTCTTCCCGATCGTGCGGCAGCTGCACGAGCTGCTCCGCTACCTCGCCGAGGCGCTCACCTTCGCCGCCGCCGCTCCCGTCCACGACGAACTGCGGCAGGCGCTGGCGCACACCGACCGGCTGGCCGGCGGCACCTCCGAGGAGATCCTCGCCGTCGACGTCCCGGCCCACCGGCAGCGGGTCAGCGAGCTGCTGCTGCGCGCCGGTGAACTGGTCCGCGCCGCCGTTCCGCGCCGCCGCGAGCTCCGGGGTGCCGACCTCTTCGGCGCCCGCCTGCGCGGCGCCGACCTGCGGGGGGCCAACCTGCGCGGCGCCCTGCTCGTCGCGGCCGACCTCTCCGGCGCGGACCTGCGCCTCGCCGACCTGGTCGGCGCCGACCTGCGGGACGCCGACCTGGCCGGCGCGGACCTCGGCACGGCCCTCTTCCTCACCCAGGCCCAGCTCAACGCCGCCCGCGGCGACGCCACCACCCGCCTCCCGGACGGCCTCGCCCGGCCCGCCCACTGGCCCGAGACCGCCCCGGCCCCGGCGGCCGGCGGCCGGGCCGGCGGAGGGGCCGGGCCCCGCTCCGGCAAGGGCGGCAGCCGCCCCGCCCGGGGCGGACGCCGACGCCAGGTGTGACCGACACCCCCGCAAGCCCCGGCGGGCCGGCCGACTTCCCGCGCGGGGAGGCGGGGCTCAGCCGGTCAGCAGGCGGGCGCGCAGGGCGGCGGTCTGCTCCCGGTCGATGCCGAGGGTGCCGGTGAGGTAGGCCTCGACCGAGCCGTAGCGGTCGGCGAGGTCGGCGAGGGTGAGCCGGATGACGGCCTCCGGGGCGCGCCCGAAGGCCGGCCAGCGCAGGGTGCGGCCGGGGTGGGCGGCGTGCCAGTCGGCGACGAAGTGCGGGGTGGCGAGCTCGGTGAGGGCGAAGTCGGCGGCGATGTCGTCCTCGCCGACGCCGAGCAGGGTGAACAGCAGGGCGGCGATCAGCCCGGTGCGGTCCTTGCCGGAGGCGCAGTGGAAGACCACCGGGGCGTCGGCGGCCGTGATCACGTCCAGGGTCTGGCGGATCTCCTTCACCCCGTCCTCGGCGACCTCGGCGAAGCGGTCGGCGAGGTAGCGCCACGGGTCGAGCTCCGGGTCGATCTCGGCCTGGTCGTACGGGCGGTGCTCGATCGAGAGGTTGTGGTACTCCAGGCCCTCGAACCCGGGCACCCGGCCCTTGGCGGCGATCTCCCAGGGGTAGCGCAGGTCGATCACGGTCCGCACGCCGAGGGCGTGCAGCCGGTCGAGGTCCGCGGGGGAGTCGAGCTTGCCGAGCGAGTCGGAGCGGTACAGCAGCCCCCACCGGACGGAGCGTCCGCCGGCGGCCGCATAGCCGCCCAGGTCGCGGAAGTTGTGCAGGGCATCGAAGGAGTGGTGACGCGTCGTCATGCGCGCACTCTAGTCAGCGGCGGGCCGCTCGCCGCGGGGTGGGCCGTAGCCGTGGGCGAGCAGGTCGAAGGCGCCGGTGGCGTCCCCGACGGCCTCGGCGTACAGCTCGTCGGCGGTGCGGCCGTCCCGGATGCGGCGCCAGTTGTGCAGGGCGAGGACCCGCTGGGTGGCGGTGACCTGGGCGGCGAGCAGGGTGGCGGTGAGCTCCTGCGGCCCGGGCAGGCCGGGGCTCGCGCGCAGCGCCTCGGCCAGCGACTGCTCGGCGCGGGCCACGTACTCGCCGACCCGGGCGGCCAGGCTGGGGGTGCCGTGGACCAGGCCGGTGAAGGCGAGCACCGCGGGGTGGTCGTTGAGGCCGGTGACCGGGTCGCGCCGGGTGAGCCCGGCCAGGAAGTCCCGCAGCAGCGCGTCGAGCACCGGTTCGCCGGGCGGCCGGGTGCGGACCACCTCGGCGGCCTGTTCCTGGTGGTCGGCGAAGCGGTGGACGACCAGGTCCTCCTTGGTGGGGAAGTAGGAGAACAGCGTCGGTTTGGAGACCTCGGCGGCGGCCGCGACGTCGGCCACCGACACCCGGTCGAAGCCGTGCTCCAGGAACAGCGCGATGGCCGCCTCGGAGATGGCCCGCCGGGTCCGCTCCTTCTTCAGCTCCCGCAGTCCCGTCATGCGCCTCAGGCTAGCAGCGGGGATTGACCGGGACAGGTTTTGGACCCGGTCCTCCGGCGGGCGTGTCCCGGCCCGGGAGGGCCGCCACCGTGCACGGCGGACGGACCCTAGACACCGCGGTCGGCGAGCACCTCGCGGACGACGTGGCGGGCGTTGGCGGTCAGCGCCTGGTCGGTGTGGCGGTAGTACGGGATCGTCACCAGGGCGATGGAGAACGCCCAGGCGCGGCCGCGGGCCCACATCGCCTCGTCCGCGCGCAGGGCGGTGCGGAAGGCCGGCCGGGCGGCGGCGGGCAGCAGGTTCCAGGCGACGATCAGGTCGGCGGTCGGGTCGCCGACGCCCATCAGGGCGAAGTCGATGACGGCGGAGAGCCGCCCGGTGGGGGCGAGCAGCAGATTGCCCGGGGTGAGGTCGCCGTGCATCCAGACCGGCGGGCCGGCGTACTCGGGCAGCCGAAGCGCCTTGTCCCACAGGGTGGTTGCGGCGCCCGTGTCGATCGAGCCGGAGAGCTGGGCGATGGCCGCGCGGGTGGCGCCGTCCCGGGAGGCGAGCGGGGTGCTGCGCTGGGAGGGCGGGGCGCCGGCCGGGTCGACGGCGCGCAGCGCGTTGACGAAGCCGGCCAGGTCGCGGGCCAGGGCCTGGGGCGCGGCCAGCGCGTTGACGGCCGGGTTGGTGCCGTCCAGCCAGTGCAGCACCGACCACTCCCACGGGTAGCCGGCGGCGGGCCGGCCGACCGCGAGCGGCGCCGGGACGGGCAGCGGCAGCCGCGGCGCCAGCCGGGACAGCCACTGCTGCTCCCGCCGCAGGCCCCCGGCGGCCCACTCCACCCGGGGCAGCCGGACGGCGAGTTCGGGCCCGAGGCGGAACATCGCGTTGTCCGCCCCGGGGGCGGGGACCGGGGTGATCGGAAGGCGCTCCCACTGCGGGAACTGGACGGAGATCAGCCGACGGACCAGGGTCGCGTCGACCACCGGCCCGTCGGGGTGCATCCGGGTGGCAGCGCACATGCCCGGCAGCGTACAGCGCTGGTCGTTACCGTTCAGCCCGATTCCCGAACTGCGCACATTCCGAAGGCCATTCGAAAGCGATCAGCGGACGATCAGTCGAAGGTGACCCGCACCCCGATGGTGCCGCCCTTGCCGAAGCGCAGCACGTTGGCGGTCAGCGCCACCGCGCACAGCAGCCCGTACTTGCGCCGCAGCAGCTTCCGGTAGGCGGGCGCCCGGTCCGGGTCCAGCACCGCGGCGGCCGGCACCTGGGCGCCGAGCAGGTTCCCGCGGATGTCGCTCGGCCCGACCAGCACGTCCGAACGGTTGCGCAGGCGCTTGACCTTGCCCGTCTTCGTGACGGTGGTGAAGACCAGCGCGTCACCGTCGCGCGCGACCCACACCGGGGTGGCGACCGGAGTGCCGTTCCTCCGGTACGTGGTGAACAGCAGGTACTTGGCGGCGGCGAGCCGCTCCAACTCGGCGGCGGCATCCAGAGTGTCCATGCCCGCCAGCCTAGGAAGCGGCAACTGGGCGACGCTCAAGCCTCGGTGGAGCCGCCCGGCACGGTACCGGACGGCGCGCCACGCCCGGCCGTCCCGGGTGCGGCCGGGCGTCGTCGTCGGCACCTGCCAGAATGCAGGGCGTACGGCGCAAGCACTGATGGAGAAGGTGACCGGCTTCGTGACCACGGCAGTCGAACAGGTGGCCCAGCAGGCCCAGCAGGCGATCGAGCGGAAGATCGCCGAGGAGCTGGGTGTCCGCGAGGGGCAGGTGAAGGCTGCCGTCGACCTGCTCGACGGCGGCTCGACCGTCCCCTTCGTGGCCCGCTACCGCAAGGAGGTCACCGGTTCCCTCGACGACGCCCAGCTGCGCGCCCTGGAGGAGCGGCTGCGCTACCTGCGCGAACTGGAGGACCGCCGGGCGGCCGTCCTGGAGTCGATCGAGGCCCAGGGCAAGCTGGACGACGCGCTGCGGGCCCGGGTGCTCGCCGCCGACTCCAAGGCCCGGCTGGAGGACATCTACCTGCCGTTCAAGCCGAAGCGGCGCACCAAGGCGCAGATCGCCCGCGAGGCCGGCCTGGAGCCGCTCGCCGACACCCTGCTGGCCGACCCGGGCCAGGACCCGGCCGCGCTGGCCGCGCGGTACCTGAACGAGTCGGTCGCGGACGGCCCCGCCGCGCTGGAGGGCGCCCGGGCGATCCTGGTCGAGCGCTTCGGCGAGGACGCCGACCTGGTCGGCTCGCTGCGCGAGCGGATGTGGACCCGCGGCCGGCTGGTCGCCCGGGTCCGCGACGGCAAGGAGGGCGACGGCGCCAAGTTCGCCGACTACTTCGACTTCGCCGAGCCGTACACCAGGCTCCCCTCGCACCGCATCCTGGCGATGCTGCGCGGCGAGAAGGAGGAGGTGCTCGACCTCGACCTCTCCCCGTACGACGGCGAGTCCGAGGGCGACCTGCCCGGCGAGAACGACTACGAGCAGCGCATCTCCGCCCGCTTCGGCATCGCGGACCGCGGCCGCCCGGCCGACAAGTGGCTCGGCGACACCGTCCGCTGGGCCTGGCGCACCCGCATCCTGGTCCGGCTCGGCATCGACCTGCGGGCCCGGCTGCGCGCCGAGGCCGAGGAGGAGGCGGTGCGGGTCTTCGCCGCCAACCTGCGCGACCTGCTGCTCGCCGCCCCGGCCGGCACCCGCGCCACCATGGGCCTGGACCCGGGCTTCCGCACCGGCGTGAAGGTCGCCGTGGTGGACGCCACCGGCAAGGTCGTCGCGTACGACACGATCTACCCGCACCAGCCCGCCAACAAGTGGGACGCGGCCCTGGCCACCCTGGCCGCGCTGGCGGCGAAGCACGGCGTCGACCTGGTCGCGATCGGCAACGGCACCGCCTCCCGGGAGACCGACAAGCTCGCCGAGGACCTGCTGGGGCGCCACCCCGAGCTGAAGCTCACCAAGGCGATGGTCAGCGAGGCCGGCGCCTCGGTGTACTCGGCCTCCGCGTTCGCCTCGCAGGAGCTTCCGGAGCTGGACGTGTCGATCCGCGGCGCGGTCTCGATCGCCCGCCGGCTCCAGGACCCGCTGGCCGAGCTGGTCAAGATCGACCCCAAGTCGATCGGCGTCGGCCAGTACCAGCACGACCTGAGCGAGGTGAAGCTCTCCCGCTCCCTGGACGCCGTGGTCGAGGACTGCGTCAACGCCGTCGGCGTGGACGTCAACACAGCCTCGGCCCCGCTGCTCACCCGGGTCTCCGGGATCACCGGCACGCTGGCCGACAACATCGTGGCGCACCGCGACGCCAACGGCCCGTTCCGTACCCGCAAGCAGCTCAAGGACGTCTCCCGGCTCGGCCCCAAGGCCTTCGAGCAGTGCGCCGGCTTCCTGCGCATCCCCGGGGGCGCGGACCCGCTGGACGCCTCCAGCGTGCACCCCGAGGCCTACCCGGTGGTGCGCCGGATCCTGGCCGCCACCGGCGGGGAGCTGCGCGAGCTGATCGGCAACGGCGAGCGGCTGCGGGCGCTGCGTCCGGCGGACTTCGCCGACGACACCTTCGGCGTCCCGACCGTCACCGACATCCTCGGCGAGCTGGACAAGCCGGGCCGCGACCCGCGCCCGGCCTTCCGCACCGCGACCTTCAAGGAGGGCGTCGACAAGATCGGCGACCTGGAGGTCGGCATGGTGCTGGAGGGCGTGGTCACCAATGTCGCCGCCTTCGGCGCCTTCGTGGACGTGGGCGTCCACCAGGACGGGCTGGTGCACGTCTCGGCGCTGTCGAAGAACTTCGTCAAGGACCCGCGCGAGGTGGTCAAGCCCGGCGACATCGTCAAGGTCCGGGTGCTCACGGTGGACGTGCCGCGCAAGCGGATCGGGCTGACCCTGCGGCTGGACGACGAGGTCGGGCGCGAGCGCGGCGGCGACCGGGGCGACCGCGGTGACCGGGGCGACCGCCAGGGCCGCCCGCCGCGCCAGGAGCGCCGCGGCGGCGGTCAGGGCAACCAGGGCGGTCAGGGCGGCCGTGGCGGCCAGGACCGGCGCGGGAGCGGTGACCGGGGCAACGACCGGGGCGGCTCCGGCGGCGGTGCGCCCGCCAACAGCGCCATGGCGGACGCGCTGCGCCGCGCGGGCCTGACCGGCGGTGGCGACGGCGGCTCGGGCGACCGGCGCTCCGGGCGGCGCTGAGCCGGGACGGACGGATCACGGCCGGGGCCGGTCGACGCGTACCACCGCGTCGACCGACCCCGGCCGTGTGACCGTCCGGATCGTCGTGACCGTCCGGACGTTCAGGCCAGGACCTTCTCCTTGGCCTTCTGGTACTCCTCCTCGGAGATGGCGCCCTTCTCCTTCAGGTCCGCCAGTTTCGCCAGTTCGTCGGCGTGACTGCGGCCGGCGGCCTCGGGCCCGGACGTTGCCGCGTCCCGGACGTAGGCCTTGAAGGCGGCCTGGTTCTCCTGGGCCTGTTGGATGTCGCGCTTGGTCATCGATTGCCCGCGGGCGATCAGGTACACCAGGACGCCGATCAGGGGCAGGATGATCACCAGGACCAGCCAGCCGGCCTTGCCCCAGCCGCTGAGGTCGTGGCTGCGGAAGATGTCCGTGATGATCTTGAAAAGCAGGAAGAACCAGAGGACCCAGAGGAAGAACTCCAGCATCGTCCAGAAGATGTTGAGCACCGGGTAGTCCACGGCCAGTGAAGTGGTGTCCATGGCTGAGTAATACCATCACAAAACGGACATCTTCACTTGGTGTTCCGCCATTCAAGTGACCTTCCGCAGCCGCGGGAACGGCCGGCGGGGCCGGGTTCTCAGCCCAGGCCGGCCTGTCGGCGCAGTTCCACCGCCAGCGCGACCAGCTCGCCCCACCAGGCGTCGTGCCCGGTCAGCAGCAGCCGCTGGGCCTCCGCGGGCGGCACCGCGCGGACCTCGACCACCTGCTCGCCGTCCGTCGGGTTGGTCGGCGCGGAGTCCAGCGCCACCTCGCCCCAGCCCCACAGCCAGGCCTTCTCCGGGTGCGGCTGCCACGGCCGGTAGGGCGTCGGGTCCTCGGTGCGGCAGCGGTGCGCGCCCAGCCAGTGCGGCTCGCCGAGCAGCCGGGCGCCCGCCTCCTCGCCCAGCTCGCGGGCGAGGCAGGAGACGATGCTCTCGTCCCGCTCCCGGGTGCCGCCGGGCAGGAACCAGTGGTCCCGGTCATCCCGGCAGAGCACCACCCGACCGTCCGCGAAGCCGAACAGGTGGATGTTGGTGACCAGCGCGTCCGGCGGCAGCTCGGTGGAGAACTGCGCGTCGAACCGCCCCCAGCTCCAGTACTGCGGTGCGTGCAACGCCGGGAACCTCGCGGCGAGTTCGGCGGCTCTGGCGGAGGTGTCGGCGCGGTCCGTGGTGTCAGTCATTCGGCGATGGTAGTGCCGGCCGGGAAACGGCGGGGGGCGGTCGGATGGACGAGGGCAATGTCGGAGGTGGAGATGGCTCGCGGGCGGCGAGGGCGTGGCGCCTCGGCCGGTGCGCCGACCCAACTGCCCAGTGAGATCTCGGCGGTGATGCCCGGTCCGAAGCCCGCGATCAGGCCGGTGGTGCCCTCGGGCACGCCGCCGTCGGCGAACAGCCGGGCCAGGGCGTCGAAGACCACGGCACTGGCGATGTTGCCGCGCTCGGTGAGCGTCGCCCGGCTGTAGCGGAAGGTGGCCGGCTCCAGGTTGAGGTAGCGGCACAGGTCGTCGAGGATGCGCGGGCCGCCCGCGTGCACGATGTAGAAGCCGAGCCCGGAGACGTCCCAGCCGTGCTCCCCGGCCAGGGCGCGCAGCGCGGGCGCGAGCATCTCCATGGTGCCGGGCACCCGCTTGTCCAGCTGGAAGTGGAAGCCGGTGTCCTTGACCCCGTACGAGATCCAGTCCTCGGTGTGCGGGACGAGGTGCGAGCCGTTGCGCTCGACCTGTACGCCGTACCCGCCGTTGTCGCGCATCACCACGGCGGCGACGGCGTCCCCGAACAGGCCGTTGGAGAGCAGCGAGCCGACGCCGAGGTCGGTCGGCTGGTAGCAGAGCGAGCAGAACTCGCAGGCGACGATCAGCACGTTGGCGCCCGGGTAGGCGCGGCAGAAGTCGTGCGCCCGGTTGACGGCGGCGCCGCCGGCCGCGCAGCCGAGCTGGGCGATCGGCACCTGGCGGGTGTCGGCGCGGAAGCCCATGGTGTTGATCAGCCAGGCGGTCATCGACGGCATCATGAAGCCGGTGCAGGACACGTAGACGATCAGGTCGATGTCCCTGGCGGTCAACTCGCCGTGGGCTAGGGCGCGTTCGACCACTTCGGGGACGCGTCGCTTGGCCTCGCGCTCGTACACCTCGTTGCGGACGGTGAAGCCCGGGTGGGTGAGGGTCCGCTCGATCGGCTGGACCAGGTGCCGGGTGCGCACCCCGGTGTTCTCGATCAGCCGCAGCGCCAGGCCGAGCTGGGGGTGGCCGGCGTGCAGGGTGCGGGCCAGGTCGAGGGTCTCGTCCAGCGTGATGACGTGCTCGGGCACGCCGATCGCCGGGCGGCAGAGAGTTGCCATGGGTGGGTCTCCCCTGGGGGCCTGGTGGCAGGCCGGTGGATGCGTGGAGCGGTACGGGCGCCGCGCGGCCGCGGGTGACGGGCGGCTGCGGGCGGGCGGGCGGCGGCAGGTGGGGCGGCGGCAGGTGGGGGAGTCGGCTACCAGGCCACCGGCAGGGTGCGCGGGAAGCGCCAGATCGAGCCGGAGTTCCAGTCGAGTTCGGCGGGGTCGACGGCCAGCCGCAGACCGGGGAAGCGCCGCAGCAGGGTGCCGATGGCGACCTGCAGTTCCATCAGGGCCAGGTGCGAGCCGGGGCAGCGGTGCTGGCCGTGCCCGAAGGTCATGTTGACGGGCCCGGCGTCGCGGTCGAGGTCCAGCTCGTCGGGGCGCTCGTAGGCCGCCGGGTCCCGGTTGGCGGTGAGGTAGGAGACGTGCACGGCCTCGCCGGCCCGGATCGGCACGCCGCCCAGCTCGACGTCCTCGGTGGCGACCCGGGCGATGCCGACGCCCTGGCGGAAGGGGACGAAGCGCAGCAGCTCCTCCAGGGCGCGCGGCAGCGTCTCCGGCCGGGCGCGCAGCTCGGCGAGCTGCTCGGGGTGGGTGAGCAGGGTGTAGGTGAGGTTGCCGAGCTGGTAGGTGCTGGTGTCGTGGCCGGTGACCAGCAGGACCATCGCCATGACGGTCAGCTCGTCCGGGTCCAGCAGTTCGTCGCCGTCGCGGGCGGTGGCGAGGGCGCTGATCAGGTCCTCGCCGGGGTGGGCGCGGCGTTCGGCGGTCAGCTCGGCGAAGTAGCCGCGCAGGGCGGTCTTGGCGGCCTCCTGGCCGTCCCGGCTGCCCGGGCCCATCCGCATCATCGCCACGGCGTGGCGGCGCAGTTCGGCGCGGTCGGCCGCGGGGACGTCCAGCAGCTCGCAGATGGTGGCGAGCGGGAGGCGGTCGGCGAGGAAGCGCATCAGGTCGGCGGGGGCGCCGTGCTCGGTCATCTCGTCGAGGTAGCCGTCGACGGTCCGCTGGGTGGCCGGGCGCATCCGCTCGACCTGGCGGTTGGTGAAGCCCTGGGCGACCAGCCGGCGCAGCCGGTTGTGGGCGGGCGGGTCCATCAGGTTGATGGCCTCGGCCTGGGCGATCGGGGCGGGCGTCATCCGGGGCAGGTCGCGGCCGATGCCCGCGGCGCGGCTGAACCGGCGGTCGGTGGTGACGACCCTGACGTCCTCGTAGCGGGTGGCCAGCCAGGCTTCGCCCTCGCCGTGCGGCAGCCGGATCCTGGCGACCGGGTCCTCGGTGAGCAGTCGCTTCAGGAGGGGGTCGAACTCCAGGCCGTCGGTGTGGTGGAAGGGGCAGTCCCACACGGGGGGGTTGGTGGTCACGGGCCGGTCCAAGTGTTGTCGTCATGCCGGGGGGTGGCGCCCGAGGTGTGTCGGTCCGGCTCGGGCGTGGACATGCAGATGGTGCCCCATGAATTGGCAAAAATGGGAATTCGGTGAAGAGTTAACTCCAATGAGTGAGATTCGGATGATAGTCACGCGAATTGGTGCGGATGGGCGGCGAGTTGACGATCAGCCGCCACCCGGCGCGACCAGCCCGGTCTCGTAGGCGAGCACCACCGCCTGCGCCCGGTCGCGCAGGTTCAGCTTGGCGAAGATCCGGGCCACATGGGTCTTCACCGTCGACTCGCTGAGCGTCAGTTCGCGCGCCAGCTCCGTGTTGGACAGCCCGCGCCCGAGCAGCGTGAGCACCTCCGCCTCGCGCGGGGTCAGCGGGGCGAGGTCGCGGTGCAGCGCCGGGCCCTCGGAGCCCGGGGCCGGCCGCGGCGCGCCGGCCGCGAAACGCTCGACCAGGCGGCGGGTGATCGAGGGGGCGAGCAGCGCGTCCCCGGTGTCCACCAGCCGTACGGCGGCGGCGAGGTGGGCCGAGGTGACGTCCTTGAGCAGGAAGCCGCTGGCCCCGGCGGACAGCGCGGCGTAGACGTAGTGGTCCAGGTCGAAGGTGGTCAGCATGATCACCCGGCAGCCGGGCACCCGGGCCAGGATGCGCCGGGCGGCCTCCAGGCCGTCCGTGCCGGGCATCCGGATGTCCAGCAGCGCGACGTCCGGGCGGTGCAGCACGGCGGCGGCCACCGCCTCGTCGCCGTCGGAGGCCTCGGCGACCACGTCGATGCCGCGCGCGGTGAGGATCATCCGGAAGCCGGTGCGGACCAGCTCCTGGTCGTCGGCGATCACCACCCGCGGACGGCGCTCCGGCGGCTGCTCCGGGTCCGTGCGGCCCCCCGTCACGGCCGGTCCAGCGGGATCCGGGCGCGGACCCGGAAGCCGCCGCCGAGCCGGCGCCGGGCATCCAGGTCACCGCCGTACACCGCGACCCGCTCGCGCAGGCCGAGCAGCCCGCGCCCGGCGCCGTCCGGCCCCGGCCCGACCGGTGCGGCGGGTGCCCCGGAGAGCACGCTCGGACCGCTGTTGAGCACCTCCACCCGCAGGTAGTGGTCCGCGTAGCGCACCGTCACCTCCGCCGTCACCCCGTCCCCGTGCTTGAGCGCATTGGTCAGTGCCTCCTGGACGATCCGGTACGCCGTCACGTCGATGCCGCCGGGCAGCGGCCGCGGCTCGCCGGAGATCCGCACCTCGACCGGCAGCCCGGCGAAGGCGAACCGGTCGATCAGCGGGCTCAGCCGGCTCAGGCTGGGCTGCGGCGCGAAGCCGTCCGCGGCCGGCTCCTCGCCGCCGTCCGCGGCGGGGGCGAGCAGGCCGAGCAGGTGCCGCAGTTCGGTCATCGCGTCCCGCCCGGCCGCCTCGACCGCGGCCATCGCCGCCGCGGCCTCCTCCGGCATGGTGGTCAGCACCTCGCGCGCGGCCCCGGCCTGCACCACCATCAGGCTCACGTTGTGGCTCACGATGTCGTGCAACTCGGCGGCGATCCGCGCCCGTTCGGCGTCCACGGCGGTCCGGGCGGCACTCTCCCGCTCCCGTTCCAGCAGCCAGCCGCGCTCGCCGACGGCCGCCCGGTGCAGCCGCCGCGCCCGGGCCAGCGCCACGGCCAGCCAGCAGGCCGCAGCGGCCGCCGCCCCGGCCGTCGCGACGGCCGCCCACTCCCACCCCGATCCCCACACGGCACCAGCCTCCCAGGTCATGGCATGATCCACATCATCCGGGGGTGCCGCCCCCGTACATCCCGGGTACTACGGCCGCCCGCGGTTACACCCGGGGTGGGACGTGCCGGCGACGGCCCCGCGCCTACGGTCGTCCACCATGAGCAACGACCACGACGGGACCTCCCGGCCGGGCGACGCGCAGGTCGTCGTCGAGCTGTCCGGGGTCCACAAGGAGTTCGGCGACGCCAAGGCGCTCGACGGCGTCGACCTGCGGATCCGCGCGGGCGAGGCGGTCGCCGTGATGGGCCCCTCGGGGTGCGGCAAGTCCACCCTGCTGAACATGGTGGCCGGACTCGACCGGCCCACCGCCGGCACCGTCCGGGTGCAGGGCCAGGACCTCGGAGGGCTGAACGAGAACGGACTGGCCCTCTTCCGCCGCCGCCACATCGGCATGATCTTCCAGTTCTTCAACCTGATCGACGACCTCCCCGCCCTCGACAACGTCGCCCTGGCCGCCCAGCTGACCGGCACCAACGCCCGCCAGGCCCGCCGCCGGGCACTGGAGCTGCTGGACGAACTCGGCGTCGCCCACCGCAAGGACGTCTACCCGGCGACGCTCAGCGGCGGCGAGCGCCAGCGGGTCGCGGTGGCCCGCGCCCTGATGAACCGCCCGGCCCTGCTGCTCGCCGACGAGCCCACCGGCGCGCTGGACAGCCGCTCGGGCGAGCAGGTGATGGACCTCCTGATCGACCTCAACCAGATCGGGCAGACCCTGCTGATCGTCACCCACGACCCCGGCCTGGCCACCCGCTGCGCCAGCCGGCTGGTCGAGATGGCGGACGGCCGCGTGGCGAACGAGCGGATGCTGGAGCCGCAGTCATGACCGGCGCGGTGTGGCGGGCCTCCCGGGCGGCCGTGAAGCGCCGCCGGGTGCAGACCGTCGTGATCGGCCTGGTCGTCTTCTGCTCCACCGCGACGGTGCTGCTCGCCCTCGCGGTGATCAGCGCCGCCCGGGCGCCGTTCGACGCGGCCTTCGAGGCCGAGCGCGGTGCGCACGTCACCGCCGCCTTCGACCCGGCCAAGGCCTCGGCGGAGCAACTGGCCGCCACCGCCCACCGGCCGGGCGTCGAGGCGGCCGCCGGACCGTTCGACCAGGCCGTGGTGGAGATCCCCACGGACTGGGTCGGCCGCCCGCCCGGACCGCTGACCCTGGTCGGCCGGGCCGACCCGGCGGACGCGCCGGTGGACCGGGTGGACCTGCTGGCCGGCCGCTGGGCCACCGCGCCCGGCGAGGTCGTCGTCAACAACCCGGCCGGGGGCGCCGGGACGAGGAACCTCGGCTATCAGCTCATCACCAGCACGGGACTGAAGCTCACGATCGTCGGCTTCGCGACCGGCATGAGCCAGTCCTCCGGCGGTTGGGTCACCCCCGCGCAGGCGGCCGCCCTGCACCCCACCGCCCGGCAGATGCTCTACCGCTTCACCGACGCGGCCACCGAGCAGCAGCTGACCGCCTCGCTCGGCACCGCCACCGAGGGCGTGCCCAAGGACGCCCTCACCAGCACGCAGTCGTACCTGGTGCTCAAGCAGGCCTTCTCGGCGGGCGCCGACGCCTACCTGCCGCTGATGACGGTCTTCGGCGTGCTCGGTCTGATCGTCGCCGCGCTGATCGTCGGCAACGTGGTGAGCGGCGCGGTGGTCTCCGGCTACCGGCACATCGGCGTGCTGAAGTCGATCGGCTTCACCCCGCGCCAGGTGGTCACCGTCTACCTGACCATGGTCTCGGTGCCCGCCGTCGTCGGCACCGTCCTCGGGACGGCGGCCGGCTGGGCGGCGGCGTACCCGATCCTCCGGACCGCGTTCTCCGGGATCTCGACCGGCTCCGCCGTGATCGAGCCGGCCCGCTGGCTGCCCGCCGCCACCCTGATCAGCGTCCCGCTGCTGGTCGTCCTCGCCGCGCTCGTCCCCGCCTCGCGCGCCCACCGGCTCTCCGCCGCCCAGGCCATCTCGGCCGGCAGCGCGCCGCGCACCGGACGCGGGCTGAAGGTCCAGCGCCGGCTGAGCGGCACCCGGCTGCCGCGCGCCGTCAGCCTCGGTCTCGGCCAGCCCTTCGCCCGCCCGGCCCGGACCGCGCTGACCATCGCGGCGATCGCGCTCGGGGTGGTCACCGTGACCGTGACCACCGGCCTGAGCAGCACCCTGAGCAAGGTCATGGCCTCGGCCGACGGCAGGACCCATGTCAACGTGCAGACCAGCCACTTCGCGGGCAGCGGGATCGAGCCCCGGCTGACCCCGGAGCAGACCGAGGCGATGCTGCACGCCGCCCCCGGCGCCGAGCGGGTCTCCGTCCGCGGACTGGTCCGGATCGGCATCGTCGGACAGCCCCAGCCCGTCTTCGCCAACTTCTACGGCGGCGACGCCATGGTCGACCACCGGCGGCTCGACGTGGTCGAGGGCCGCCCGGCGACCGGGCTGAACGAGGTCGAGGCCGGGCCGGCCTTCCTCGACCAGCACGGGATCAAGATCGGTGACCGGCTCACCCTGGTCCTGGACGGCCGGCAGACCACCGTCACCCTCGTCGGCGAGGAGATCCAGGGCAACGCCAACTCGATCTCCTCCAACGACGCCACCAGGGCCCTGCTCACCCCCGACCCGCACGTGGTCGAGTACGACGTGCGGCTCGCCGACGGCGCCGACGCCGAGGCGTACCGGAAGGCGGTCACGGCCGCCGACCCGAGCCTCTCGCCCTCGATCGTCACGGCGAGTTCGGAAGGGCCCGTCGTCGCGATCAAGACCTTCAGCACGACCTTCAGCGTCCTGCTGTCGGTGGTCGCCGCGCTCGGCGTCTTCAACACCCTGCTGCTCACCATCCGCGAGCGCCGTCGCGACCTCGGCATGCTGAAGTCGATCGGGATGACGCCCCGGCAGGTCGTCGCGATGACGGTCACCTCGGTGGCCTGGCAGGGCGTGGTCAGCGGCATCATCGGCATCCCGGTCGGCATCCTGGTGCACCGGCTGATCGCCGAGAACGTCCGGATCATCAACTTCCCGGAGGCGACGATGGACGTCTGGGGCGCCCCGCTGCTCGTCGGCCTCGCCCTGGCGGGCGTCGCGATCGCCGTCCTCGGCGCGCTCGTCCCGGCGCGCTCGGCGGCCCGGCTGCCGATCGCCGAGGTGCTGCACAACGAGTGAGCCCGCGGGCCCCCGCCAGGGGCGAGGGGTGGGCGGCCGGTCGGGACTCCCGACCGGCCGCCCGTGTTGTCCGAGCTTGCGGAATCCCGCGCCGCGTGTGTCATACCGCCTGACGCATGCTCAATCACCGCCGTGCGGACGCCTATCATCGCGCCATGGCCACCGCTGAGCTGATCCGCATCGTCTCCCGCTCCTCGCCCATGGCGCTCGCCCAGGTCGAGCGGGTCCGCACCGAACTCGCCGCCCTGCAGCCGGGCCTGCGCACCGAGGTGGTGCCCGTCACCACCTCGGGCGACCGCTGGACGGGTGATCTGGCCCAACTCGGCGGCAAGGGCGCCTTCACCAAGGAGGTCGACGCCGCGCTGCTCGCCGGGGAGGCCGACGTCGCCGTGCACTGCCTCAAGGACGTACCCGCCGACCGGCCGCTGCCGGCCGGCACCGTCTTCGCCGCCTACCTGCGCCGCGACGACATCCGCGACGCCCTCGTCCACCCCGGCGGCCTGTCGCTGGCCGCCCTCCCGCCGGGCACCCGGATCGGCACCTCCTCCGTCCGCCGGGTCGCCCAGCTCGCCGCCTCCCACCCCCACCTGGAGTGCGTCCCGATCCGCGGCAACGCCAACAGCCGGCTCGCCAAGCTGGACGCCGGGGACGTCGACGCCCTGCTGCTCGCCGTCTCCGGCCTGGAGCGGATCGGCCGTACGGAGCGGATCACCGAGGTGCTCGGCATCGAGGCGATGTGCCCGCCGATCGGCGCCGGCATCCTCGTCCTGCAGTGCCGCGAGGGCGACACCGCGACCATCGAGGCGGTCACCGGCCTCGGCCACCATGACACCTGGCGCGAGGCGGCGGCCGAGCGGATGTTCCTGCACGCGCTCCAGGGCCACTGCAACAGCCCGATCGCCGGCTACGCCCGGGCCGAGCGGGACGGCCGCCTCTCGCTGCGCGGACGCGTCTTCACCCCGGACGGCAAGCGGGTGCTGGACGCCCACGAGTGGGCTGGCGCGCTCAGCCCGGAGGACCTCGGGACCTCGGTGGCGCTGGCGCTCAAGCGGCAGGGGGCGCAGGAGCTGATCTCCTCGATCCCGCACTGACCCGGCCTCCGGGCCAGGGGTGCCGCGGTCGGTTTTTCCCCGTCGGAGCGAGAACCGGGCGGGTGCCCGGGGCGTCCGTCTGAGGCGTGATCAGTACGGTGCTCGGCGGGATGCCGATGTTCTGGCCCGGGCTGCTGCTCTCGCTGGTGCCCGCGGCCCTGTGGAACCGGCCGGTGGGGCGGTTGCTGCGGGCCCACTGGGTGGTGGGCTTCGTGCTGCTGCTCGGACTCGGCGGGGTGGTCGTGGCGACGCTGCTGCCGGACGCCTTCCGGCTCACCGAGGGCGCCGTCCGGCACTGCGCCGTGGAGGGCGGCAGGCCGCGCTCGCCGTACGAGCTGCTGCACGTGCGGCACATCGAGCTGAAGCTGGCGACCTACGCCCCGGTCGGCTTCGCGGCCGCGCTGGCCGGGACGCGGCGGCGGGCGGTGGTGGCGCTGGTGGGTGCGGCGGTGCTGCCGTTCGCGGTGTCGGCGGTGCACTACGCGGTGCCGGCGATCGGGCGGGCCTGCGATGTGCAGGACGTCTGGGACGGGGTGCAGGGGGTCGCCCTGGGGGCGGTGCTGGGGCTGGTGGCGGGGCCGCTGGTGCGGGCGGTGCGGGCGCGGTCGCGCGCTGTCTGAGCTATTGGTCGAGGAGCGGGAAGAGCCGGGCGACGGCGGCGACCGGGCGGGCCCCGGCGGGCCGGGTGGCCGGGTCGGTGTCGCGGCCCCGGTAGCGGGCCAGCACCCGGCGGAACTCCTCGGCGACAGCGGCCAGTTCGGCGGGGGTCAGATGGACGACGGCGCTGAACGCCTCGTCCTGCTGCCACTCGGCCGGGGCCTCGGCGCGCCGGGCGAGCCAGTGCCGGTGGCTCTCGTCCTCCAGGCCGCGCGCCAGTTCGCCGAACCCGCCGTCCGTCTCCGCCCGTCGGGCCGTCGGCAGCCGCCACGGCCGGGCCCGCCCGTCGGCGGCCGGGGCCTCCTCGATCAGCCCGTACCGGGCCAGCTGCCGCAGGTGGAACGAGCAGAGGCCCGAGCTGAGGCCGAGCCGGCCGGCGGCCTCGGTGGAGGTGACGGTGTCGTGCTCGGCGAGCAGTTCCAGCAGCGCGGTGCGGACGGCGTGCTCGGGGAGGGAGCCGGTTCTGACGAGGTCTTCGGTCACTTTGCAAAGTCTGCTACTTTGCAAAGCTGACAGCAAGTCCATCGAGGGAGTGCCTGTGTCCGAGTTGCGCGAACGCCCGACCGTCCTGCGGATCACCGAGGTGGGGGAGGAGATCCTGCGCCGCACCTGCCGCCCGGCCACCGAGGAGGACTTCGGCAGCGAGCGCCTCGCCCGGCTGATCGACGACATGTTCGTCACCATGCACGTCGCCGACGGCTGCGGCCTCGCCGCCAACCAAGTGGACGTCGACCTGCGCCTGTTCGTCTACGACTGCCCCGACGACGACGGCGTCCGGCACACCGGCCACATCCTCAACCCGGTGATCGAGGAGCAGGAGCCCGGGCGCGCGCTCATCGAGGAGACCGAGGGCTGCCTCTCCGTCCCCGGCGCCAACACCGGGCTCGCCCGCCCGGCCCGGACCGTGGTGCGCGGCGTCAACCAGCACGGCGAGCCCGTCACCATCGAGGGCACCGGCTACTTCGCCCGCTGCCTCCAGCACGAGACCGACCACCTGAACGGCGGGCTCTACATCGACCGGCTCTCCGCCCGCGACCGCAAGCGGATGATGAAGCAGACCGCCGACCGTCGGGAGAAGGTCTTCGCCGAGCGCGCCACCAGGGCCGCCAAGGCCGCGCGTTGACCGACCCCGCGCACCTCGCCGCCGTCCGGGACTCCTACGACACCGTCGCCGCCGACTACCTCCGCCTCGTCGTCCCGCCGGAGGGCATGGACCCGGTGTCCCGGGCGATGCTCGCCGCCTTCGCCGAGCTGGTACGGGAATCGGGCGGCGGCGAGGTCGCGGACCTCGGCTGCGGACCGGGGCGGGTGACGGCGTACCTGAGCGGGCTGGGGCTGTCGGCCTTCGGGGTGGACGTGTCCGGCGGGATGATCGCGCTCGCCCGCCGCGCCCACCCCCAACTTCGCTTCCTGCAAGGCTCGATGGCCGCACTCGACCTGCCCGACGCGGCCCTCGGCGGCATCCTCGCCTGGTACTCCGTCCACCACACCCCGCCCGCGCAACTGCCCGCGCTCTTCGCGGAGTTCGCCCGCCTCCTCGCACCCGGCGGCCACCTCCTCCTCGGCGGCCACGTCGGCGAGCCCCAACTGCTGCGCCCGGCCCGGGCGTACGGCCACCCGGTGACGTACGCCTCGCACCTGGTCCCGGCCGGGCGGCTCGTCGAACTCCTCGAACAGGCCGGTTTCACCGTCACGGCGCGGGTGGAACAGCCGAACCCGCAGCGGGAGGACCGCTCCTACGTGTGTTTGCTGGCCCGGGCGTCGGGCGGACGCTGAGCCCCGCGGCGACTGGACCTTCCGGGCGGTGCGATGCCTCCGGATTCACCTGGACAGTGCACGTACCCGCGCAGGCCGGTGTCACTTCGGGGACGATCGAGCCGTTCCCCAGCCCGGCCGGTCGTTCCACGATCCGTGGTGCCACCCGGGCGAACGGGGTCATCCGGAAGGCCGAAGGAGCATCCCCATGGGCCACTGCATCACCGACGTGAACGTCCTCGTCGCCTACGACAAGAATCCGGTCCCCGTCCCCACCGGTTGGAAGGTGCTCGACACCGACCTCAACAGTGGTGTGTCGGGCGACTACCTCTACCTCGTCCACGAGCGGTGCGACCAGGACCACCCGATCACGGACATCCGCGTACTCGTCGGGGACGAGAAGCCGCCCAAGGGCTACGAGAAGATCCCGGTGGACCTCAACAAGGGCGCCGTCGACGCGGACTCGGGGAAGCCCCACCCGCTCTTCATGGCCGTGACCCGAACGGCCGTCGCGGGCCACCCGCCCATCGAGGACCTGCGGATCGCGTCCTGGGTCGAAGGCGACAAGAAGGTCGACCCGCCGTCCGGCTACAGCAGGATCAACGCCGATCTGAACGCCGGAGTCAGCAAGATCGACGGCGCGGGCAAGACCACCACGACGCACATCTACCTCGACCGCAAACCCGCCGCTTCATGAGAGCTACTCGCCCGGCTCTCACCGCGATCGCGCTCACCACCGTCCTGGCGACCGGAGCACCGGCCCTCGCTGCCCCGTCACCCGCCTCGGCGCCGCCCGCCGCAGCCGCGAACTGTCCGATACTGGACACCCGTCTGTCCTGGTACGGGGACAACCGGCAGAAGCTCCAGGAGTTCATCGACGCGTCCGGCGGCTGCACGCACCCCGGTGCGCACCCGCTGGCCCTGTTCGACTGGGACAACACGCTGGTGAAGAACGACGTCGGCGACGCGACGATGTCCTGGCTGCTGCGCAACGACAAGATCCTCCAACCCGCCGGCCAGGACTGGTCCACCACCAGCCGCTACCTGACCGCCGAGGCCACCACGGCCCTGGGCAAGGCCTGCGGGGATGCCGCCACGGCCGGGAGCCCCCTCCCCACGAGCACGAACGCCGGATGCGCCGCCGAAATCCTCTCCGTGTACGGCGAGCACGTCACCACCGGCGGTGCGGCGGCCTTCGCGGGATTCGACCACCGGCGCATCAACCCCGCCTACGCGTGGGGCGCGCAGCTCCTCGCCGGGCACACGCTCGACGAGGTCGCGGCGTACGCCCGCCAGGCCCGCGCGGAGAGCCTGGCGGCGTCCCCTTCGGATGCCGCGCAGGCCGTCCGCACCGTCTGGGTGCGGTACTACGAGCACATGCGCGATCTGGTCGGCACCTTGCGTCGGGCCGGCTTCGACGTGGGCGTCGTCTCCGCCTCCCCGGAGCCCGTGGTGCGGGTGTGGGCCGAAGACCTCGGGTTCGCCGCCGACGAGGTGATCGGGATCCGCAACAAGACCGAAAGCGGCAGGCTGACCGCCCACTTGGCCGACTGCGGTGCCGCGCCGGCGGATTCCGTGATCACCTACATCGACGGCAAGCGCTGCTTCGTCAACCAGGACATCCTCGGGATCCAGGGCCAAGCCGCCTTCCAGCGGGCCCCCGAGGCCGAGCGCCAGGCGCTCGCCGCCGGGGACTCCACCACCGACGTCACCTTCGTGGGCGATGCGACGGGACTCCGCCTGGCGATCAACCGGCAGGCGGCGGAGCTGATGTGCCACGCCTACCGCAACGAGGACGGGAAGTGGCTGGTGAACCCGATGTTCATCGACCCCCTGTCCGCCCTGCCCTGCCGGTACCCCTGCTCCACCACGGCCTACACCGGGCCCGACGGCACGCCGGGGCCGGTGCGCGACGACGCGGGCGACGTGATTCCCGACCAGGTCGACGCCGTCCACTGAAATGGAAGTCTTGCTCCCGGGGAATATGAATCCTGCACGAACCATAATGGATTTCCCGGGGTGCGACTCGGAGTGATCGGGCGTACGCTGACCGTGGTGCTGACATGTGGTCATCCACCTCGCAAGGGCGTACAGGACGGGCGTGAGCGCGCCGCCCGCACAAGGCGCTTGGAACCGCAAAATACACACGACCCTGAAAGGGATCCATCATGGGATTCAGTCACGTGGACGCAGTCATGGCCGTCCCTGACAAGCCTCGCCAATTCTGGTTCTTCTCCGGCCGTAACTACAAGCGCATCGAGATCGAGGTCAAGAGCGCTCACCCGTACGGGGACAAGCTCATCAGCGAAGGCACGATCAAGTCGGACTGGCCCAGCCTGTCCGACTTCACCACGGTGGACGCCATCGTGAAGGTTCCGGACGGCAGCAACGAGTACTGGGTCTTCTCCGGCGACCAGTTCGTCCGCATCAACGTGAACGACGGCGAACCGCACGAGGACAAGAAGACCTACGGGCCGGCTCCGCTCAGCGAGTGGGCAAGCCTCACCCGGAACTGACGCCTCGCCGAGACGGGCCGCCCGGCCGGCTGTCCGGCCGGGCGGTCCGCGCGGAGCCACGAAAGCACCCAGGGAGACGAGAATGTCCGACAAAACAGTCCCGTCCGACCTTCCGCCCTCGCTGATCGAGGCGATGAAGCGCAAGCCGCCGGCAGGAGGGCTCGGCGCGGTCAAGCACGTGGTCCTCCTGATGCAGGAGAACCGTTCGTTCGACCACTACTTCGGCAAGGGGGTCGACGGTGTGCGGGGGTTCGAGGACCGCAACACGGTCCTCCTGCCCGACGGCAAGACCTCGGTCCTGAAGCAGCCGGACGGGGACGATCACGTCGGGCCGCACCAGTGGCCGGCCCCCGGAGTCGACTACGACGCGGACATCGCCCACGACTGGGCCACCGGTCATCAGGCTTGGCACGACGGCTGGTGGGACCGCTGGATCGAGGCAAAGCGGGACAAGGACCATCCCAAGGCCGCCAACACGATGGGCTACTACGACCAGCCCGAGGTGGTCGGGTTCTACCGGAAACTGGCCGGTGCCTTCACCATCTGCGATGGCTACCACTCGTCCGTCATGGGCGAGACCACCAGCAACCGCAACTACCTCTTCTCCGGATTCGGCGGCTGGGAACCCACCGGGGAGCGGGTGACCGGCACCGATGCCCATAAACGGGAGAGGGATCCGGGGGACCCGGGAGCCTACAACTGGACGAGCTACCCGGAACTGCTGGAAGCCAACGGCGTGTCCTGGCAGGTCTACCAGGAGTGGGACAATTTCTACGACAACAACCTGGAGTTCCACGACAGGTTCAAACGAATTGCCACCTCCGTTCTGAAGGGGATGCCCAAGAAATATGTGAGCATGTACCGCTTCTACCATCCGGTGGACGACGACGCCCGTCCTCCCGGGCCCGACGACATCAGCGACAACGACCTGGAGGCGCTGGACGGCGAGGTCAAGAAGCTGTCCAGTGCTGACCGGAGCCTCTTCGAACGCGGACTGCGCCGTCAGCGGCCCAGCAAGAACGGAGGCGGCGTCGAGAACATCCGCGGTTTCGTCCAGGCGTTCAAGGCCGACGTCGAGGCGGGCAAGCTGCCGCAGGTGTCGTACCTGGTCTCCTCGGCGCGGGATTCGGAGCACCCCGGGAACTCCTCCCCGGGGTACGGCCAGCAGATCGCCTATCAGGTCCTGGACGCCATCGCCTCCAATACCGACGTGTGGGACTCCACCATCGTGTTGATCAGCTACGACGAGAACGACGGCCTCTTCGACCACGTCCCGCCGCCAGTGCCGCCGGGGCGGTGGGACGACGAGTTCGTGGGCAAGCAGCCCATCGGGCTGGGCACCCGGGTTCCCATGATCGCGGTGTCGCCGTGGACGGTCGGCGGCTACGTCAACTCCCAGGTCTTCGACCACACCTCGCAGGTCCGCTTCCTGGAGAACTGGCTGGACGTGCGCCAGCCGGCGATCAGCCGGTGGCGCCGCACGGTGGCGGGCGACCTGTCGTCGGTCTTCGACTTCGACCGCACCACTGCCGTCACGAACCCGTACAAGGGCTCCGGCCCCCGCCCGGCGCGGCCGCTGCCCTACCAGCCCGACGCGCACGGGGCGCTCGATGCCGGCGCGCAGAAGTTCTCCCTGTGGATGGACAACAGCGGCAGGGCCAGCGCCCACCTCGCGCTCTACCCGTACGCCGGCGAGTACGACGTCCCCCAGCACTTCGATGTCCTCGGAGCCGTCGTCGAGGCTGTTCCGGTCAAGGACGGCGTTTACAACTTCACCCTCACCGGGCCGAACGGCTTCCGCCGCGAGTTCGCGGGCGAGACCACGGGCGACGCAGCGTTGGTCGATGTCGCCACGGTGGTGGACGGGGCCACCCGCGAGCTGAAGCTTTCGATCACCAATCGGGGCGCGTCGGTGCTCAAGGTGAAGGTGGCCCCGAACGCGTACAGCAAGGTTCCCGCGAAGGATTACGACGTTCCTGCGAACGGGCAGCCTGTTGTGGTGACTTGGAAGACCGATGATGCCCAGGGCTGGTACGACCTGACCCTCACCGTCGAGCAGGACTCCTCCTACCGGCGCCGCTTCATGGGCCACATCGAGAACGGCAAGGAGAGCATCAGCGGCTGAAGCGCGCCTGCCCGGGCCCGTACAGAGCGGATCTGTCGGGCGGGGGCCGGCCGGCCGCCGGTACGCCAACGGCCCGCCGCCGGGAAGGCGGTGGGCCGTTGAGGGGAGGTCCGGAAGGTGTCAGACCTCGCTGGTGGCGGCGAACTTCACGAACATCTCCCAGGCGGCCGGCTCGAAGGCCAGCTGGGGGCCGCTCTTGTCCTTGGAGTCACGTACGTGGACGGTGCCGGGGGTCTCGGCGACCTCGACGCACGCGGCGCCCTCGTTGGTGCTGTAGCTGCTCTTGAACCACGCCAGCTCGGCCATGCCTACCGCTCTCCCAGAATCGCTTCGATCAGGGCCAGGGACTCCTTCAGCCCCAGGGCCTGGGCCCGGATGCTGCTGTACCGTGCGGCCATATTACGGACTTCCGCCGGATCCGTGATCAGACGGTTCACGTGCTGCGCCTCGACATATCCGATCTGCGGGCGGTTGGGCGGGGTCAGCAGGATGAACGAGCCGCCCATGCCCGCGTGACTCATTCGGTCGAGCGGCATGACCTGGAGTTCGGGGCCCCGCATCTGCCCCACCTTCAGCAGGTGCTGGAGCTGCTCCTTGTGCACGTCCCACCCGCCCAGCGGGCGCCGCAGCACGCTCTCGTCGATCACCCAGGTCACCACCGGCAGGGGCCAGCGGGTCAGGATCTCCTGCCGGGCCAGTCGCGCCGCCACCCATTCGTCGATCTTCTCGGGCGAGAGCATCGGCCGGCGCATCTCGTACAGGGCGCGGATGTACGCCTCGGTCTGGAGCAGTCCCGGGATCACCATCGTGCCGTACTCGTGGATCTCGATGGCCCGGTTCTCCTCCGAGGTGAAGGCCTTCGAGTAGGCCGGATGACGCTCGCTCATCCGGATCTTCGCCTTCATCACGTCGTCCGCGATGAGCTTCAGGGCGCCGCCCGCGTTGATGAGCGGATCCACCTTCGTGAGGTACTCGATCCTCGCCGTCCGGACGCCGCGTTCCATCGCGCCGATCTGGTCCTCGCTGTAGCCCGTCAGGGCTGCCAGCTGCTTCTGCGTGATCCCGGCCTTCTCGCGGAAGTGCTTGATCAGCTTGCCCACCGCGCTGTAGAACTCCGCGACCCCGTCCGAGTTCTCCGCCGTCTCACCGTCATCGAACATCGTGCGTTCGACGCCAGCCATGTGTACCACCCGCCTTTGCGACCGATTGATCCGAGCCGACCGACAAGTCGGCCCTCCGTGTCCGTACAGGCACCCTCCGTGCTCGCCCGGCTCCTGGCCAGGGTACTTCCGCCCCGCCACGCTTACTCCCATGACGACCGAAAACCCCCTCGACAACCCCCGGTCCCGTACCGCCACCCTCATCGCCTCCCCCAAGGGCGCCGCCATCTGCCGTCGCCTGGCGCGACGTCAACTCATGGACTGGGAGCTGGACTCCACGCACACGGAACCGTTCCACTGCGCGCTGCTGATCGTCGCCGAGCTGGCCGCGAACGCGATCACGCACGGGCGTCTTCCGGGGCGCGGGTTCGAGGTTCACCTCTCGCTCACCACCTCCGTGCGCCGGGGTGCCACCCTGCGCATCGAGATCAGCGATCCCCGGGGGGACAGGCTCCCCGTCCTCCCCACCGTCCACACCCCGAACGCCCAGACCGGTCGCGGCCTCACCCTCGTCGACGCCCTCTGCCACCGCTGGGGCACCATCCCCCGCCACCCCAACTCCAAGACCGTCTGGGCCGAACTCGACCTCGTCGAGGCCCCCGACGCCCCCGACGCCCCCGACGGCCCCGACGCGCCCGAGGCCCCCTGAGCCCCGCGAGACCCCACCGGTCCTCCGAGCCGCCCGGAGTGGGAAGTCGGCCCGTCCGACTTCCCACTCCTCCGGTCGACGCCCTGGGCCCGGACCATCCCAGGTTTGTGGGATGTCCCCAGGCCGACCGCCGCTGCCAGGATGTGCCGCACGGAGCCGAACGCTCCGGCCGGGCTTCGGAGTTCGGGCTCCGCGGGCTGTCGCGGGGCTGCGCCGGAGCACCCGGCTCTCCGGCAGAGAGATCCACATCCATGAAGATCCGTCGACTGGCCGCCACCGCGGTCGCCGCGGCAGTGCTGGCCCCCGTGCTCGTCCTGGCCACCGGCACCCAGGCGAACGCCTACCCGCGGCAGCTGTCCAAGAGGGAGCAGTGCACCGCGGCGTGGAACGTCAACTACTGGTCCGGTGGCGAGTCCTTCGCCCGCGGCCAGTGGAGGGCCTGCATGGGGGGCTGACCGCCTCCGCGGCCCTGGCGCCCCGAGCGCCCCAGCACCCCAATGGGCCACAGGGCAGGGAGTGGGAAGTCGGCCGGTCCGACTTCCCACTCCCTTCTGTGTCGCGCCCGTCCGTGGCAGTGCCGTGCCCAGTGCCGCCGCCCGGGCGAACGCGCGCATTCCGGCCGGCCTCCCGTGCCCTCGCCGCCCCCGGTGGCGTTAACCCGGTGACGATCACTCGGAGCGCGAAGGAGACCGCCGTGGAACGACGTCGAATCCGCAACGCCGTCCTGGGAGCGTGCAGCGCGGCGGCGGTCATGGGTGTGCTCGTGCCGGCGCAGCCGGTCCGGGCCGCCGAGGCCTTCCCCCGTCCCGCGCTTCCCCTCCTCACGGACCAGGCGTTCCAGGACGAGGCCATCCGGACGCACAACCGGTACCGTGCCGCGCACAGTGCCCCGCCCCTGACGCAGGATCCCGAGCTCGTCGGGTACGCCGAGCAGCGCGTCACCCGCCTGAGCACCGGTCACAAGCTCGACCTGGTGAACGAGGGCCGGGTCAAGGGCGTGGGGGAGAACATCTGGTGGGGCTGGATCGGGTCGGTCGAGCCGGGCACCGAGCCGGCCCCGGCCGGTGTCGCGGTGGACCGCTGGTACCAGCAGGGCCGCGACTACCGGTACGACCAGCCCGGCTACGACCAGAACCCGGGGACGGGCGGGTTCACCCAGGTGGTGTGGAAGGCCACGACCCGCATCGGCTGCGCCCGGGCCGCCGGCGCGGGGACGGCCGACACCAAGGACGGTCTGGAGTCGTACATCGTGTGCCTGTACAAGGAGCCGGGCAACGTCGACGACCCGGCCGCCTACCGGCAGAACGTGCTGCGGCCGGTGGAGGGCTGACCGCCGCCCGGGCACAGGCCCCCGGCTCGCCGGTCGTCACCGACGGAGGAAGACAGCCTCAGGAAGCCGGGCGGTCGCAGACCGCCGCGGTGCCCTGCGCGGGCGGGCGGGTGGTGCCCCGGAAGCCGCCCGCGCGGAGGATCCCGTCGATCCCGGCGTTGACCGATTCCGCGCAGCGGCGGGCCGCATACAGGTCGAGCAGGGCGCTTCTCAGGCCGGCCTGGTCGCGGGCGGTCAGTGCCTGGGTACAGCGGCGACTGCCGTTGTCCGCCTTGGTGGTCAGCGCGTGCCAGTCGGCCCGTAGGCGCGGGTCGGCGGGCACGCGGAACCAGACCGTCTCGAACCAGGCGGCGCTCCCCCACTGGGTGCAGGCCGGCCGGAGGCGGCGGTCCAGCGCGTCCCAACTGTCCTTGGCGGCCTGGGCCTCCCGGACGGCGGCGGTCAGGCGACTGTCGTACGAGACCGCCATGTCGATGAGATCGTCGCCGCTGAGGCGGTACCAGGCCCGGATCTGCCGCAGGCGGGTGAACTCCGACCGCGGCGGGTCCGGGAGCCCCCAGAACTGCACCAGGGAGCGCTGGGACGTGAGCTCGTTGACCATGAAGCCCAGCTGGTACCTCCTGAAGCCGCCGTCCGTCGCGGTGCCCGCGACCGCCACGACGCACAGCAGGATCACCGCGAGGCGGCGTGCGCGCGGTCCACGGGCCCGAGGTTCGCCGGCCCGGGTGTCGGGGCAGTGGGTGTCGGGGCGGCGGGTGGCGCGCGAGGCGGACGGCCGTCGACGGCGGACGGCCGTGACGGCGACAGCGGTGAGCGCGGCGACGACGGCGGTGAGCCCGGAGAGGACGAGGGCGTTGTTCAGCACGAAGGTGAACGGGAACAACGGCCTCCACCAGGCCGGCCGCCAGGCGCAGCTGTCCGAGAGGACGTTGAGCGGGGCGACGCAGCCGTCCACCGAGACGAGGAGCGTCATCGCGGCGGCCCCCAGCACGGTCGCCGTCCCGGCGGCGATCAGGGCGCCCAGCAGCCGGAAGCGCCGGTCGGCGGCGCTCGCCACGGCGGCGGCCAGGCCTGCGGGCAGGCAGAGCGCCGACAGCAGGAGGCCCGCGTACCGCAGGGCGTAGAGCCCGCCCCGCGCGTCCGGTACCGGCTGCCCGGTGTGGATCCAGGCCTGGACGCCGACGACGGACAGGCTCGCCAGTGCTCCACCCAGCAGCCCGGGCAGCATGACCTTGCGCAGCGGCGCCACGGGACGTTCCGGCCGGGGTACCCGGTCCGGCATCCAACGCGGGGTCCGGCCCGCCGTGCCGGACGCCCAGGCGAGCAGCGGCACGACCCACAGGACGATGACGGCCAGTGAGCCCATCGGCGTGTCGGCGACGTTCGACAGCTGCGGCAGCACCGTGGCGAGGCCGGGAATCCTGGTCAGGTCCCCGGTCGGGGCTTTGGAGGGAAGCCACTGCAGGACGGACTGGGCGACGGCCTGGGCGCCCGGAAAGTCCCGGTTCAGCGCCGTGGCTCCGGCGAGCATCCACCAGGTGAGCCACGACGTCATGGCGACGCAGCCGGCGGCCAGGCAGAGCGTGAGCGCGGGGCGCGGGGTCCGGCCTCGTGAGGTGCGGGTCCACAGGTGCGCGCACTGGGTGGTCCACCAGCCGAAGGCCGCTCCCGCCGCCACCGGTACCAGCAGGACCAGCGGCCGCTGCGGTTGCCAGGCCCAGCCCGCGCCCCAGCCGCTGAGGACCAGGCCGGCCGACATGCCGGCGCCCAGCCACCCCCCGGCCCACGCCCCGGAGGGCACCCGGGTTCCGGTCAGGACGGCGTACACCACCGCCCGCCACAGGGCGACGACGATCACGCCGGTCACCAGGGCACCGGGAACGATGACGAGCAGCGTCATCAGGTTGTTGGTGAAGTTCACGCGGTACGGCGCGATCTGCCGGAGCACCTGCTGCACGGCCAGGACGGGCACGGTGCCGATGAGGAAGAGCGGCAGGACCGAGGTGCGGAACAGCGGGGCGGGATCGACCAGGGCCCCCTGGCGCAGGCCCCACCGTGGATGGGTGCGCCACAGGTCGAGGAAAGCGTCGAGCAGGCGGCGCACCGCGCTCCCGGACGGTGCGGCGCTGACGGACCAGCCGTGCGGGTCCGCACCCCAGCGCACCGCGGCCAGGTCGGCGTAGATCTCCCGGCTGCGCAGCGCGTCGGAGCGGGCGAGGTACAGCAGCACGACCATGACGACGGCCAGCGCGACGGCCCGGTCCAGCTGCGGCACCCGGCCGTCCGCCACCACGCCGTAGATCACGTAGCCCAGGCAGAGCACGTACGGCAGCAGCACCAGTGCGAGGAAGACCCGCCACAGGGCGACCGTGAGGTACGTCAGGGTGACGTCCCGGTTGGCGATGTGGGCGAGTTCGTGCAGCAGCACCGCCCGGAACCGCTTCGGATCGCGCCGCCGGACGGCGAGCAGGCCGCCGTGCAGGCAGACGACCGGGCGGCGGGTGCGGCCGAAGACCACCGCGCTGACCGAGGCCGCCGCGGGGTCGACCACCACCCGGGGCGTCGGCGCCACGCCCGTCGCCGTGCACAGTTCGGTGAGCAGGGCGAGGAGTTCGCCGTCCGGATCGACCGCGGCCAGCGGGATGACGCGGCCGCGCCGGGCCTTCCAGTGCGGCAGCGCGGCGAAGAGCAGGGCGGCCACCACCAGCAGGAGCAGCGGCCAGGCGGCCACCTGCCACCACGGCGGCGCGGGCGCCCACAGGGACAGACAGAAGCGGGAGGCGGTGACCTGGCCGGAGATGCTGAGCGAGGTCTTCCAGTAGCTGCCGTCAGCCGGGTCCACGCCCGCGGCGAGGCTGCACCCGGACTCGTCCCCGTCGGCCAGGACCCTGACCACTTCGAGGATCATGGCGCCGCCGGCGGTGAGCATCAGGAGCAGCAGGACGACGAACCGGGGGCCCGTGCCCGCGCCGAGGACCCTTTCGTCGATCCGCAGCCGTCCGGGCGGCGCCCCGGTGGCGTTCACCTAGTCCTGCCCGGTGCCGGTGGGGTCGGTGGGGGGCTCCGGTGCCGGTGGGGTGGGCGGAGCGGGCGGGTCCAGTGCGCGGGACAGGGCCAGCCGGGCCACGACCCTGTCGGCGATCTCCTCGGTGAGATCGGGCGCGAGGCCGCGCTGCTCGCCCGCCGTCAGGAGCAGGGCCCGCACCTCGACCAGCTGCTCCCTGGTCAGCGGCTGGAGCTCGGCCGCGGGGGCCGGTCGCCGGAACAGCCGCCGCACCAGGCCCGTGGCCCCTCGTGAGGCGCGGTCCACCGTCGTGGCCACCATCCGCTGCGCCACCTCGTCGAGCACCAGCCACACGACGGGCGTCACCAGGGCGGCGACCTCCCCGATCCCGAACCCCAGCGGCTCGCGCCGCCCTCCACCGCGGCTCAGCCGCCGCACGACCGTGGCGTCGTCGAAGCGGCGGAGCCCCTCCACCAGGAACAGTTCCTCCGGTGCGAGGGTCTCCACGACCGATCGCACCACGTCACGCACCAGCACTGTCGGCCGGCCGTCGCCGGTCATGTCGGTTCCGGATCCCACTCGTCCCCCAGACCTTCGAGAATCCTTCCGGCTCGCACGAGGTCGGCGCGCCGGATCGTCCACTGTGGCACGGGATGTGACGGACGGGCAGGACTTTTCCCGAGCCTGCTCCATCTGCTCACGGAGCCTACGGACGTCCCGATCGAGCGGGCGCTGCGGAGCCGGGTGCTGCGGAGCCGGGTGCTGCGGAGGCGGGTGCTGCGGAGCCGGGTGCTGCGGAGGCGGGTGCTGCGGAGCCGGGCGTGACGGAGCCGGGCGTGACGGCCCGGGTCAACGGGAAGCCGGATCCGCTCCCGTGGCGGCGGTCGGTGGCCGGATCGGTTCCGGGCGGGTCGGTGCCGCCCCGCGTGTGCGCAGTTCCCGCAGGTCGTGCGGGGTGTTGACCGCGTACCAGAAGCCGTCGGCGCGGTATCCCGCCAGCTGCCGCAGCCGCACCAGGTGGGGGAGTGTCGTGTTCGCGTGGTCCCCCCCGGTCCGGCAGCAGGGGGACGACGCCGGGCTCGAAGGCGTACACGCCACCGTTGACCGTGCAGACGGGCGGGGGCGGCGCGGCGAGTTCGGCGACCCTCCCCAGGGCGTCGCAGCGGACCGTGCCCCGGGGCAGCCGGGGAGGGACCAGTGCGACCGTGGTCAGTGCCCCGCATCGCAGGTGGTGGGCGCCCAGCGCGGTGAGGGGAAAGTCGGCCCAGATGTCGCCGTAGACGGCGAACCACGGTTCCCGCGGCGCCGGAAGTGCGCGGGCGGCGAGTTTCAGCCCTCCGCCCCGCCCCAGCGGGGAGTCCTCCACGACCACGGTGGTGCGGATCGGCAGGGGCGAAGCTCGTACGTAGTCGGTGATCAGCTGCGAGCGGTAGCCCGCCGAGACCACCACCGTCTCCACGCCCGCGTCGGCGAACCGGTCGATCTGGTGGCGCAGCAGCGGTGTGCCGTTCACCTCGACCATCGCCATGGGGCACAGGTTCGTGTGCGGGGCGAGTCGCCTGCCGCGTCCGCCCGCGAGGATCACGGCCTGACGGATCGGAGCGCAGGCGTCCGGCGATGACATTCCCGACCTCCCGGGAGCGACGGCGCGGCGTCGGAGCACCGGCCGCGAGGCGCGGACGGAGCGGACGACTGCGACGAGGGTAGCCCCCGATACGCCGTTGGAGAGGCAATCGACCCGCTCGCCGGGCAGGACGGCGGCTGCGCCTCCTGCGCCTCCTGCGCCTCCTGCGCCTCCTTCGCCGACGACCGACCGCCCCCCCCTGCGCCACCCCTCCGGGCCGACCCTGACGGAAGGTCGGGGAACGACGGCTCCCCGCCCCTGATGTCCGGGGCGGCCGGGGCCGGAAGACTCGTCGCCGGGCCGGGAACCACCGGTCCGGACGACGACCATCCTGGAGCCGGACCCGCATGAACGCGCAAACGAACCGCACCCGTTGGGCCGTCCTGGCCGCCGCCGGCGCCCTGGCGGCCGCGCTGACGGTCGGGGCGGGCAGCCCGGCCCTCGCCACGACGCCCTCCGTCGGCACCTCGGCGCCGGCGAGCCCGTCCGCACTGCCGCCGCTGGAACCGGCGGCGCTCCGGGCCGCCCTCGCCCAGCGGCCCGCCGCCGACGTCTCCGCCGCGTTCCTGCGGGTCACCGGTTCCGCCGGGAGCTTCGAGGGCGGCTCGGCGGAGAGCGGGATGCGGGTCGACCCGCACGGCCGGTTCCGGATCGGGTCGATCTCGAAGGTCTTCACCACCACCGTCGTCCTCCAGCTCGCCGGCGAGGGCCGGATCGACCTCGACGGCGCCGTCCGGCAGTACCTCCCGGACTTCCCCTACGCGTCGGTCACGGTGGGGCAGTTGCTCAACCACACCAGCGGACTGCCCGGCGGCTCCAACGTGCCCTGGGGTGACGGCACCACCGGCTGGTTCGCCGAGCACCGGTTCGACTCCTTCACCCCCGAGGAGGTCCTCGCCACGATGGCCGGGCAGCCGCTGGGCTTCACGCCCGGAAGCGCCCAGCAGTACAACGGCATGAACACCTTCGTCGCCGGGCTGATCGTGGAGAAGGTCACCGGCCACCGCTACGCCGACGAGCTTCACGCCCGGATCGTCCGCCCGCTCGGCCTGCACGACACCTCCCTCCCGGACGCCGACGACCCGCGGCTGCGGCACCCCGCGACCCGCCCGTACCTGACCGTCCCCGACGCGGACGGCGGCTCGCGCCGGGTGGACGTGACCGAGCAGAGCCCGTGGCCCTGGGCCGAGGGCGGCATGATCTCCAGCGCCCCCGACCTGGACCGCTTCATGACGGCGCTGTTCCGGGGCCGCCTCCTGCCGCCGGCCCAGCAGGAGCTGCTGTTCACGGTCCCGGACGTGCCGATGGCCGGGCACGGCGGCCACTGCCCGGACGGCACGGCCTGCATGAGCACGGGCCTCGAACGCCTCACGGCCGGCGGCATCGTGGTCTGGGGCAAGACCGGGTCGCGGCCGGGCTCCACCAGTGGCGTCTTCGCCACCCGGGACCTCGCCCGCGAGGTCGTGTACTCGGTCGACCCGACCGCGCTGAACGGCGCCGAGACCCCGTACCTCCTCGGGCTGCTGACCACCGCGTACGGCCTGGGGTCCAAGGGCTGACGTCCGTTCTCCACCGCTGGGCCGAGGGCGGGTTGGCTCGCGCGGGGGAGGCGGGCGGGCCGTGCGGTGGACGTGCGGCGGGGGTGGTGTCCGGGACGGTGGAGCCATGCTGATGGACATCCCGGTGGGCGACACCGAACGCCCCGTTCCCCGTTGGGCCCTGCGACTGGCCAAGGCCCTCCCGTTGATCGTGCTGCCGCACTGCCTGTGGCGGCTGCCGTTCGCCTTCGACTTCCGGATGGGCACCGTCGACCCGGCCGCCCCGCCCTACGTCTGGTGGGCCGCCCCGTACGTGATCGGTCTGAGCGTGGTCACCGAGGCGCTGACGCTGCTGACCCTGGGGCTGGTCAGCGGCTGGGGCGAGGTGTTCCCGCGCTGGGTGCCCGTGCTGCGGGGCCGTCGGGTGCCGCCGCTCGCGGCGCTCGTCCCGGCCGTGCTCGGGGGCCTGATCCTGGTGGCCCTCTTCGACGGCATGCCGCTCGCCTGGCTGGGCGTGTTCGCGGAGGTCGGCTACAGCAACGGCTGGTGGATGCTCCTGGGTCGGATCTGCACCTCGACGGCGATGTTCTGGGGCCCGATCACCCTCGCCCTCGCCTGGGCCTACCACCGCCGCCGCCGGCCGGGCACCGCGTGAGTCCGCCCGCCCCGCCCCGCGCCGGCGGGGCGGGGCGGGAGCGCGGGCCACTACGACACCTGAGCGGCCGCCCCGGCCCGCCCGGGCCTCACCACTGCGCCACCCGGTAGTCCTTGAGGAACACCCCCGACACCGGGTCCCCGGCCTCGCCTCGGACGATCGGGTCGTAGACCCGGGCCGCGCCGTCCACGATGTCCAGCGGGGTGCGGAACCCCTGGGCGGCGAGGTGGGCCTTCTTCGGGGCCGGGTTCTCGTCGGTGATCCACCCGGTGTCCACGGCGCACATGTGCACGCCCCGGGGGGCGAGTTCGGCCGCGCTGGTACGGGTGAGCATGTTGAGCGCGGCCTTCGCCATGTTGGTGTGCGGGTGCCGGGCGGTCTTGTTGCGGACGGCGAACCGGCCCTCCACCGCCGTGACGTTGACGATGTAGCGGGCGGGGTGCGGGGAGGCCAGCAGCAGGGGCAGCAGCCGGTCGCAGAGCAGGGCCGGGGCCAGCACGTTGACCAGCTGGGTCTCCAGGACCTCCGCCGGGTCGAGCGAACCGAGCACGGCGGACCAGGAGTTGGCGGGGGCGAGGTCGGGCAGCAGCCCCGACTCGTCGGTGAGGTCCAGCAACGACCCGGCGCCGGAGGAGAGCCGGGCGAGGCCGGCGACCGGCCGGAACCCGGGGGCGTGCTCGATCGCCCGGCGGTCGGCGGCGGGCAGGGCGTCCTGCTCGCCCGCGGCCAGTGGCGCGTACGACTCGGGCGGGCGGCGCAGGGTCTGGGCGGCGTTGTTGACCAGGATGTCGAGCGGGCGCCCGTCGGCGCGCAGCCGGTCGGTCAGGCCGATGACCTGGCGCGGGTCGCGGAGATCGATGCCGACCACGCTGAGCCGCTCCCACCACTGCCCGCTGCCCTCGGCGGCACGGAAGCGGCGGACGGTGTCCTGCGGGAACCGGCTGGTGACGATCAGCTCGGCGCCGTCGCGCAGCATCATCAGGGCGAGCTGGAAGCCGATCTTCACCCGCCCGCCGGTGAGCAGCGCCCGGCGCCCGCGCAGGTCGGTCCCCAGGGCGCGGCGGGCGGTGTTGTCGGCCGCGCAGTCCGGGCAGAGCATGTGGTAGAAGCCGTCGACCGAGCGGTAGGCCTGCTTGCAGACGTAGCACTTGCGCGGGACCAGCAGCTCGCCGACCGATCCGTCCGCGGCGGCCAGCGGTGCGTCCTCGCGGCGGGTCCGGCTGCCGGTCGCGGTGGTGGCGAGCAGGTCGGCGTCGGCCTGCCGCACGGCCTGCCGGGCCTCCTGGCGGCGGCGCTTGCGGCTCTCCATGACGAAGGAGCCGAGCTGCCGCTCGGCGTGCAGCCGGGTGCGGTCGTGGGCGGGGAGGGCGCGCAGGCGGCCGAGGGTGCGGCTGAACGCGGCGAGTTCCTCGGCGGTGAGGCCCGCCGCACCGGCGGCGTCGCTCGCCGGATGGATGGTGATCAGCTGGTGATGGTCGTCCCGGACCGTCATGTCCGCCCCCTCGTGCCGTACAGGTGGGAGGGACTGTAGTGGACGGTCCGGGACGATGAGATGCCAATTTCCGCTGGTGGGCGGTGGGCGGTGGGCGGTGGGCGGCGGACGCCGGGTCCGCCGCCGGGGGCGTGGGCTCAGCCCGCGTACTGGCCGAGGATCTTCGCGAACTCGTACGGCTGCTGCGGGATGTTGGTGCACTTGGACAGCGAGCCGCCGGTGCAGGCGTTGGCGTCCCGGGTGGCGTCCCAGAAGGACACCATCCCGAGGTGGTTCTGCCGGGCGAAGGCCACCAACTGCTGGGCGTCGGCCTGGTTGTAGACCTGGTGGTCGTCGTTCTCGCCGATCATCGGCGTGACGCCGACCATGGCCCACAGCTGGGTGTCGGTCCTCGCCGGGTAGAGGGCCTTGAGCTGGCCGAACAGCGACTGCGCGGCCTGGACGGCGGCGTTGCCGTAGTCGGTCCCGCTCCGGTAGTAGTCCATCGCCATGATGTTGACCACGTCGACGGCCACCCCGGCGTCCCGGGCGGACTTGACGATGGCGACGCCCTCGGCGGTCAGGCCCTCCGGCAGGACGGGCAGGGTGAAGGAGACCTTGAGGCCCGGGTGGGCCTGCTGGAGCTTGGCGAGCGCGGCGGAGCGGCGGTCGTTGGCGGCGGTGTCGGCGATGGCCGCGCCCTCGATGTCGAAGTCGACGTAGCGCAGGTTGTAGGCGTTCACCACGGCGTCGTACTCGGCGAACAGCGAGTCCACCGTGGTGCAGGCGGCGGCGAGTTCGGTGCCGGCGGCGCCGCCGAAGGAGACCTTGACGTCGCCGCCGGCCGCGCGCAGCGCGTCCACCTGGTCCTTGGCCCAGGCGGTGCGCGGGTCGTAGGCGTTGAACCAGCTGGCCTTGCAGCCGACGCCGGTGACGAAGCCCATGGTGTAGCCCTTGAGGCCGCCGGCCTTGGCCAGGTCGGGCATCGAGGGGGTGGGCCAGGCGCCCATGTCGATGTACGGGGCGACCGGGAGCGCGACGTTCGGTGCCGGGGGGGTCGGTCCGCCGGTGGGCGTGCCGGTCGGGGTGCCGGTCGGGCTCGGCGGGGTCGAACTCGGCGGCGGGGTGGTCGGGTTGCCGCCGCCGGGGCCGGTCAGCGCGATGTCGTCGGCGAGGTAGCCGCCCTGGCCGTACCAACCGTGCAGGTACACGGTGACGCTGGTGGTGGCGGGCCCGGTGGTGAAACTCGTGGACAGCTGCTGCCAGCCGGGGCCGCCGGCGGTCCAGGTGGCCGGGTCGGTGAAGCCGCTGCCGGTCGCGCCGAGGTAGACGTACTGCCCCTGCACCCAGGCGCTGAGGGTGTACTTGGTGTTGGGCTGGACGGCGACGCTCTGGCCGCACTGCGCGGTGTCGCTCGCGCCCACCGCCCCCTTGAGTGCGTACGTCCCGCTGTGCGCACCGGAGTTGACCAGGCTCCCGGTGCCGGCGGAACAGCTCCAGGGGCCGACCGCGCCGCTCTCCAGGCCGCCGTTGGCGAGCAGGTTGCCGTCGGCGGCGCCGGCGTTCCCGGCGAGGACGGCCAGGCCGCCGGCGGCGAGCGCGGTGGCGGCGGCGAGGCCCAGCAGGGTGGTCCGGCCGGCGGGGCGGCGGTGCGTGGGGGCGTGCAGGGGCGCGCTGGGCATGGGGGTGCCTCTCGGGACGTGGTGGGGCCGCCCGCACCGCGAGGGGGGAGACACGGGGCGGGCGGCGGCCTGGGGGTGTTCCGGGCGTGGGGAGCGCGGTGCGGGGGAGTGCGGTGCGGGGGGAGCGCGGTGCTGAGCATCAAACTGGACTAGACCAGCTGTGCACGTCAAGCACTTCCCGGCCCCGGACGCCCCACCGGGGGCAGGTTTTAGGAACGGTTAAGACGGCGACGGGGCGGGCTTCGAAAGGGACTTGACCTGGAGTGCACTCCAAGGTGAAAGCTGAGGGCATCGAACGCGCCACCACGCGAACCACTGCTGCGGCCACCGCCAAGGAAGCCGCGAAACCCACGATGGGAGCACCCTCATGCGCAACGCCCCGTTCGGTACCGGCGGCCCCGAGATCGGCGTCATCGGCCTCGGCTGCATGGGCATGACCTGGGCCTACGACATGGGGAGCCGGGACGACGAGAACTCCGTCCGGGTGATCCGGCAGGCGCTGGACCTCGGCGTCGGCCTGATCGACACCGCCGACATGTACGGCCCGTACACCAACGAGGAGGTGGTCGGCGCCGCGCTGGCCGGGCCGTACCGGGAGCGCGCCTTCCTGGCCACCAAGGTGGGCATCGTGCCGGGCGGTGCGGGTCAGCAGGAGCGCAACGGCCGGCCCGAGCACGTGCGCCGCTCGATCGACGAGAGCCTGCGCCGGCTGGGCACCGACCACGTCGACCTCTACCAGCTGCACCGGGTCGACCCGGACGTCCCGATCGAGGAGACCTGGGGCGCGTTCGCCGAGGCCGTCGCGGCCGGCAAGGCCCGGAGCATCGGGCTCTCCGAGCCGACGGTCGAGGAGATCAAGCGGGCGCAGTCCGTGCACCCGGTGGCCTCGGTGCAGTCCGAACTGTCGCTGTGGACCCGGGACGTGCTGGCCGAGGTGCTGCCGTACACCGAGGAGCAGGGCATCGCCTTCCTGCCGTTCTCGCCGCTCGGCCGGGGCTTCCTGACCGGCGGCATCACCTCCTTCGACGAGCTGGCCGCCGACGACTTCCGCCGCCGGCTGCCGCGCTTCCAGCAGGACGCGCTGAAGGCCAACCTGGCGCTGGTCGAGAAGGTCCGGACGGTCGCCGGACGGACCGGTGCCAGCCCCGCGCAGGTGGCGCTGGCCTGGGTGCTGGCGCAGGGCCGGTACGTCTTCCCGATCCCGGGCACCCGGACGCCGCGCTACCTGGTGGACAACGTGGGCGCGGCCGGGATCGAGCTCTCGGCGGCGGACCTGGCCGAGCTGGACGCGCTCCCGGCCGCGACCGGCGAGCGTTACTGAGGCCGCGCCGCGAGCGCGGGCGGTGCCGGCGGATCGGTGCTCGCCGAGGGTCGGTGCCCGACGGGGGGTCGGGAGCCGGTGCCGCGCCGGGAGTCAGCGTTCCATCACCCACACCAGCTGCCGTCCGGTCTCGCCCGGAGCCCGGACGGCGGTCTCGGCGACCCGGTCCAGCCGGTAGCCGAGCTTGCGCGGGACGGCCGCGCTGGCGCCGTTCGCCCGGTCGCAGCGGATCTCCACCCGGGTGATCCCGGGCAGTGCCAGCGCGGCCTCGGTCAGTGCCCCGGCCGCGGCGGTGGCGATGCCGCGGCCGACGTGCCCGGTGGCGACCCAGTAGCCGATCTCCAGCGCGCCCGGCCCGATCCGCCCGTGCAGGCCGAAGGCGCCGATCACGCCGCCGGGTTCGGCGTCCAGGCCGGCCAGGTACATGAAGTCGGTGCCGGCCTCCCAGGCGGCCGCGCCGGCCCTGGTCAGCTCGGCGGTCCGGGCCCGGGAGGGGGCCTCGGCCGCCCACTCCATCCAGGGCCGCAGGTGGTCCAGGTTGGCGCGGACGGCTCGGTTCAGCGCGGCCGCGTGGGTGCTGCGGCGGCGCCGCAGCCAGAGGCCGCCGGGCAGCCGCAGTCGTTCCGGCGGCCGCCCGGTGGTCACCGCCGCCACCGGCGGGGCGAGGCCGCAGGACCGTGACTGTGCTTGGCTCATGACGGCGATTATGTCCTTGGCCGGGACCTGTCACCATCCGGTGTCCCCCCGGTGGCGGGCGCGCCCGCCCGCGCCCCGGCGCGTCAGAGCCGGACCATCACCTCGTCGAGCTCCTTGCGCCGCAGGTCCGGCACGCGCGCCCCCTCGGCCGGGTAACCTACCGGGATCACGTACGCCGCGCGCTCCTCCGCCGGGCGGTCGCACACCTCGTTGAGGAACTTCATCGGACTCGGGGTGTGGGTCAGCGTGGCCAGCCCGGCCTGGTGCAGCGTGGCCAGCAGCAGCCCGACGGCGATCCCCACCGACTCCTTGGTGTAGTACGGGCGCGGCGAGTCGGGGCCCTTGTGCACCTCGAACACCACGATCACGGCCGGCGCGTCCTCCAGGAACGGCTTGCGCCAGTCGGTGCCGATCGGGGCGAGGGCAGCCAGCCACTCCTCCGACGCCCGGTGGCCGTAGAACTCGCGCTCCTCGGTCTCGGCCGCCTCGCGCAGCCGCCGCTTGCGCTCCGGGTCGGTGATCACCACGAACCGCCACGGCTGGACGTGCGCGCCGCTGGGCGCGGTGCCGGCAGTCCGGATCGCCCACTCGACGACCCCGTCCGGGAGCGGGCGGGTGGAGTAGTCGCGGACGGTCCGGCGCCGGGCCATCACGTCGTGGAAGGACCTGCTGCGGGCCTCGGCCTCGTGGGCGGGCACCGTCATGGGGGCGAGCGGGACGGTCGGGTGGGACGTCCCCGCCACGGCGCTGTCTGTGCTGTCAACCATGGCGGACAGCACAGCACATGACGGCCCCTCCGGGAAGAGGTACAGACCGATAGGTACAGACCGAGAGGTGCAGACCGGGAGGTAGAGACCAATCGCCGGTCGGCGCCGGCTCAGAGCTCGTGCACCCGCCCGTCCCGGACCTCGATCCGGCGGTTCACCGACACCGTGTCCAGCATCCGCCGGTCGTGGGTGACCAGCAGCAGGGTGCCGGTGTACGAGCCGAGCGCGGACTCCAGCTGCTCGATCGCCGGCAGGTCCAGGTGGTTGGTGGGCTCGTCCAGCACCAGCAGGTTGACCCCGCGGGCCTGCAGCAGCGCCAGCGCGGCCCGGGTGCGCTCGCCGGGGGAGAGGGTGGCGGCCTGACGCAGCACGTGCACCGCCTTGAGGCCGAACTTGGCCAGCAGCGTGCGCACGTCCTCCGGCGCGAGCTCCGGTACGGCGGCCGCGAAGGCCTCCAGCAGCGGCTCACCGCCCAGGAACAGGCCGCGCGCCTGGTCCACCTCGCCGACCACCACGCCGGAGCCCAGCGAGGCGCTCCCGCCGTCCAGCTCCAGCCGGCCGAGCAGGGCGGCCAGCAGCGTGGACTTGCCCGCGCCGTTGGCGCCGGTGATGGCGACCCGGTCGGCCCAGTCGATCTGCAGGTCCACCGGGCCGAAGGCGAAGTCCCCGCGCCGCACGCTCGCCCCGCGCAGGGTGGCGACCACCGAGCCGGAGCGCGGCGCGGTGGCGATCTCCATCCGCAGCTCCCACTCCTTGCGGGGCTCGTCGACCACGTCCAGCCGCTCGATCATCCGCTGGGTCTGCCGGGCCTTGGCGGCCTGCTTCTCGGTGGACTCGGTGCGCATCGCGCGCCCGATCTTGTCGTTGTCGGAGGACTTGCGGCGGGCGTTGCGCACGCCGTTCTCCATCCAGCCGCGCTGCATCCGCGCCCGGGCCTCCAGCCCGGCCTTGGTGTCGGCGTACTCGTCGTACTCCTCGCGGGCGTGCCGACGGGCCACCGCCCGCTCCTCCAGATACGCCTCGTAGCCGCCGCCGTACAGGTTGACCTGCTGCTGGTGCAGGTCCAGCTCCAGCACCTTGGTCACGGTGCGGGCCAGGAACTCGCGGTCGTGGCTGATCAGCACGGTGCCCGTGCGCAGGCCCTTGACGAAGGCCTCCAGACGCTCCAGACCGTCCAGGTCGAGGTCGTTGGTGGGCTCGTCGAGCAGGAAGACGTCGTAGCGGGAGAGCAGCAGCGAGGCGAGGCCGGCCCGGGCGGCCTGGCCGCCGGACAGGGCGGTCATCGGCAGGTCCAGCGAGACCTTCAGCCCGAGCGAGTCGGCGACCTCCTCGGCGCGCTCCTCCAGGTCGGCGCCGCCGAGGTCCAGCCAGCGCTCCAGGCCGACGGCGTACGCGTCGTCGGCGCCCGCCCGGCCCTCGACCAGGCCCTCGGTGGCCTCGTCCAGCGCGGCCTGCGCGGCCGCCACCCCGGTGCGGCGGGCCAGGAAGTCGCGCACCGACTCGCCCTCGCGCCGCTCCGGCTCCTGCGGCAGGTGGCCGACGTTGGCGCTCGCCGGGCTCAGCCGCAGCGAGCCGCCCTCGGGGGCGTCCAGGCCGGCCAGCAGCCGCAGCAGGGTCGACTTGCCGGCGCCGTTCACGCCGACCAGACCGATCACGTCGCCGGGGGCGACGACCAGGTCCAGGCCGGAGAAGAGGGTGCGTTCGCCGTGGCCGGCGCTGAGGTCCTTGACTACGAGTGTCGCGCTCATGATGGGGCCGATTGTAGGAGGAGCGGCCCGCGCGACGGAAAAAAAGCGGGGGCCGCGGCTGTCCTGCCGCGGCCCCCGGATCACCCGGCCCGGATCACCGGGCCTTGATCACTTGGCCTTCTTCGAGAAGTACTCGAACATGTGCTGGGCCACGTCCTCCAGGTACGGACCGGCCTCGTAGGTGTTCGCGCCGTTGCCGATGGAGGTGTCGCTGACCAGCGCCGGCTTGCCGTCCTTGGTCGCGTACCAGCCGCCGCCGCTGCTGCCGCCGGTCATGTTGCAGCCGATCAGCAGCATCGCCGGGCGGCTCGGGTCGCCGGTCTTCTTGGACGGCTTGCCGCCGTCGCAGTGCTCCAGCTCCACGCCGTCGAAGGGCTTGCCCTCGGGGAAGCCGTAGTTGCTGACGGCGCCGACCTGGTCACGCGGGGCGTTGAACCAGAGCGGGACGGAACCGCCGACGGTCTCCTCCAGCGACTTGCCGCCCGGGTTGGGGTTGGCGACCTTGATGATGCCGAAGTCGTACTGGCTCCACGGGCCGCCCTTCTCCGGGTCGGCCTCGCCGGCCCACTGCGGCGAGACCATGCCGGCGGTGGCGGTCCACTCGCCGTACGGCTCGGCGTCCTCCAGCTTGGCCTGCTTGTTGCCGTTGCTCAGCACGCCGTTGCTGTTGAAGGCCGGGGCGAAGGTGATGTCGGTGTAGTACTTGTTGCCCTTGCCGCCGTGCAGGCAGTGGCTGGCGGTCCACACCAGGTTGCTCTTGCCCGGGTTGGCCGGGTCGGAGACGACGGTGCCGGAGCACACGTAGTCCTCGTTGCCGTCCTTGAAGAAGATCTTGCCGTTGACGTGCATGTTCTTCGGGAACGGGTGCGCCACGGGCTTGGCCGGGACCACGGCGGGCAGCTGGTCCGCGCCGCCGCCCGGCTGGGCGGCGGTGGGCGCGCTGGTGGCCGACGCGGCGCCGGTGGGCTGCGCGGGCGGCTGGGTCGCCTCCGGGGCGGGCTGGGGCAGCGGCTTCGGCTTGGCCTCCAGCAGCTTCTGCAGGGTCCAGTAGCCCTTGACCGCCGGGGTGATCACGTTCGCCTGGGCCCACTTGTCCCAGTCCTCCAGCTTCCAGGTCTTCAGCTCTTCGAGCGTCGGAAGCTTGATCGGAGCCGCGCCCGGGGTGCCGGCGGCGCTGGCCGCGACGCTGGGAGCCGCGGTCGCGGCCGGATCGGCGTTGTCGGGGCCGCACGCGGTGGCGACCACCATGGTCAGCGCGGCGACGGAGGCGCCCAGGACGGCACGGCCCGGCCGGGATATCGGTGACATGAGTTCAAATCCCCCTGTTGACTACCGCCATGCGACCCGATCCCCGGGTGCGGCCCGCTTCGGCCGCCGGCATGGCAGGTGAGGAGTCTGCCATGCGGCCGGGGGACTCCTGACATCCGCCCCCGACCGGGACGGGGCCGTCACCGGATCGGCACCGGATCGGCACCGGGCCCCCGCCGGGTCCCCGTCGGACCTCCGTCGGGGGTGCGTCCCCGCCGCGACCTCGGGGCCGGTAAATCGGTTGCGGGTGGCGTACGGGCTGCCTAACGTGGTCCGGGTCATCAGCCAGACAAGGAGAAGGCCGTTGCTCTACTGAGGTCCCGGGACACCGCCCCCGCCGCGCAGGCCCTGCTGCCGTTGCGCGGTGCGCGAGTGTGCGACCTCAGTCACGGCCCGTGGCGCTCCTCTTCGTGACGCCACCCCTTCGTTCTCCTCCGGCCGTCCCCGGTTCCGCACCCGCGGTGTCTCCCCGTGTTGCTCACCACCCCTTCGGCAACCACCCCGGGAGGCCCTTGTGGCACACCAACCCACCACCACCGCCGTCCTCTGCACCGAGCTCTCGTTCGAGTGGCCCGACGGCAAGCCCGTCCTGGACGGCTTCCAGCTCGCCGTCGGACCCGGCCGCACCGGCCTGATCGGTCTCAACGGCGCCGGCAAGTCCACCCTGATGCGGTTGATCGCCGGCGAGCTCACCCCCACCGGCGGCACCGTCCGGGTCGACGGCGAACTCGGCTACCTGCCACAGGGACTGACGCTCGACACGACGCTGCGGGTGGACGAGGCGCTCGGCATCCGCGGCGCCCGCGAGGCCCTGCACGCCATCGAGTCCGGCGACACCGACCAGCGCCACTTCGACGCGATCGGCGACGACTGGGACGTCGAGGAGCGCGCCCGCGCCACCCTCGACCGGCTCGGCCTCCACCGCCTCGGCCTCGACCGCACCACCGGCGAACTCTCCGGCGGCGAGGTGGTGCTGCTGCGGCTGGCCGCCCTGCTGATGGCCCGCCCCGACGTCCTGCTGCTCGACGAGCCCACCAACAACCTCGACCGGGCCGCCCGCGAGCGGCTCTACGAGACGGTGGCCGGCTGGAACGGCGTGATGCTGATCGTCAGCCACGACCGCGAACTGCTCCGGCACGTCGATCGGATCGCCGACCTGCGGGACGGCGAAGTCACCTGGTACGGCGGCGACTTCGAAGACTACGAACGCACCCTCGCGGCCCAGCAGGAGACGGCCGAGCGGCTGCTGCGCAACGCCGAGGCCGATGTCCAGCGCCAGAAGCGGGACTTGGCCGAGGCCCGCGTCCGGCTGGACCGCAGCGCCGCGTACGGCAAGAAGCGCTCGGTCACCCGCAACGACCCGCACATCTTCGCCGGGATGCTCAAGCGCAAGGGCCAGGAGACGGCCGGCCGCCTCCAGGGCATGCACACCGAGCGCCTTGAGGAGGCCAGGGCGCGGCTCGGCGTGGCCGAGGAGGCGGTGCGGGACGACGCCGAGATCCGGATCGACCTGCCGCGCACCGCCGTCCCGGCCGGCCGTACCGTGCTCACCCTGGACAAGGTCCGGCTGCCCTACGGCGCCACCGCCGACCTCGACCTGCGCGGGCCCGAGCGGATCGCCCTGGTCGGCCGCAACGGCGCCGGCAAGTCCACCCTGCTGCGCACCATCGCGGGCGAACTCGCCCCGCTGGCGGGGGAGGTCGTCACCCCGGTGCCGCTGCGGCACCTCCCGCAGCGGCTCGACCTGCTGGACGACGAGCGCTCGGTCGTGGAGAACGTCAAGCTGTTCGCCCCCGGCGCCGGGGACAACGCGGTCCGCGCCCGGCTCGCCCGCTTCCTGTTCCGCGGGGCCCGGGCCGACCAGCCCGCCGCCACCCTCTCGGGCGGCGAGCGCTTCCGCGCGACACTGGCCGCCCTGCTGCTGGCCGACCCGCCGCCGCAGCTGCTGCTGCTCGACGAGCCGACCAACAACCTGGACCTCGCCAGCGTCCGCCAGCTCACCCAGGCGCTGGCCGCCTACCGGGGGGCGCTGATCGTGGCCAGCCACGACCTGCCGTTCCTGCGCGGCCTGGGGCTCACCCGGTGGCTGGAGCTGGACGGCGAACTGCGGGCGGTGAAGCCGATGTAGCGCCTGGCGTCGCTGCCGTGCCTGCCGTTGTTACTCCCGGTCGCCCAGGGCGCCCTGGTCGGCCCGGTCGGCCTGGGCGTCCTGCCGGCCCTGGGTGGCCTGCCGGCCCCGGGCGTCCTCGACGAGCATCCGGCGGGCCGTGCTCAGGGCCGAGTCCCTGAGCGCGGCCAGCTCGTCCGGGGTGAACACCGGGGTGCGGACGTTCGGTGGGATGCCCGGTCCGTCGAAGGTGCCGCCGCTCCGGGTGAGGTACTTCTCGTTCGGCAGGCCGACCATCAGGTCCGGCGAGAGCTTCTTGATCATCACGTCGGAGAAGACACCCTGGGTGTTCTCACCGACCCGCAGCACCTTCGGGGAACGGCCCATCATGGCCTGGGTGAAGGTCTCCGCCGCACTGGTGGAGATCGAGGAGGTGAGTACCGCCACCGGGCCGTTGAAGCGCGCGCCCGCCGAGGGGCGCACGGTGACCGGCTCGGGCCGGGTGAACCTCGCCGGGTCGGCCGGGTCGTTGCGCGCCACCTTCCGGTAGGCGACGTAGGGGCGGTCGGTGAGCCGGGCGGCGATGTGCAGCCCGAGCGCGTCCGAGCCGCCGCCGTTCAGCCGCACGTCGACGACCAGTCCGGCCGGGCGGTCCGGGCCGGCCAGCAGGGCGTCCAGCGCGCGATCCAGCTCGTCGAGCTGGCTCTGGTGGCCGCCCGCGGCGTACCTGCCGAAGCTGCTCACCCGGAGGTAGCCGACGCCGTCGGGGAGCCGGCCCACGCCGAGCCGGCCGTTGGCGAAGAGCTGCTCCGGACCGGTGAGCCGGGCGGCCGAGGCCTGCCGGGCGCGGGCGGTCAGCTCCTCGGTCTCCTCGGTCGACCCGGGCCGCTGCCCGCCGAAGACCAACTCGGGGTGCCCGTCGACCACCCGGGCCAGTGAGGTGTGGGCGTCGCCGAGCGGGCGGAGCATGTCCACGAAGACGGCCTGCAACTGGTCGACGGTCGTCGTCGGGGTGATCGAGCGCCGCTTCTCGTCCCGGACGGCGTGCCAGTCGATGCCCTTGGCGGCGAAGAAGGGGTAGTTCTCCTCGAAGTTCTCCCAGAACCGGTCGAAGACCGCGAGCGGGTCGTTCGCAGCCGGCGTGGCGCACAGCGGCGGCAGGGCGTCCAGACGGTTGAGCGTCTTGCTGCCGACCCCGCCCTCCTCGCGCTCCACCGCCCGGTTCCGGCCCCGGGGGGTGAGCGTCAGGGCGTTGTCGCCCATGCCGTAGCGGGTGGTGCCGTCCGGTCCGGGCGCCGCGGTCCGGGTCCCGGTGATCCACCCCGGCACGCAGCTGTGCGCCGTCACGTCGTAGGTGGTGAGCCGGTCCCCGGAGACCGCGACCAGCAGGCCGTAGCCCTCCGTCCGCCAGACCCCGTCCAGCGGGTTCGCCCGCCCTTCCTGGGCCGCGGCCGCCCCCGGCGCCGCCAACCCCACCGCCGCCGCGAGCGCCACCGCCGCGGCCGCCGCCCTGCCCGTGCTCCTGCGTGTCATCTCCGGCCTCCGCCGAACCCCGGTCTCCCCCGCGGAACCCCTCCGCCACCGCTCCCGGCCGACGCTACGGCGGGCCCCACCGCCCGGGCGTCATCCGGCGAGCCGCACCCGCTTCCTCCTGCGGGCCCATCCGCTTCCTCCTCAGGGCTCATCCGGGGCCGGGAGGAATGGTCCCCGGTGGTCTCGACAGCGGCCCGGTGCGCCGTCGGGCAGGAGTTCGCCGAGGCTGAAGGTCTCCGCGGCTGAAGGTCTGCGTGGCTGAAGGTTTCCGCGGCGGACGGGCGTCAGGCCTGCGGCGCGGGCCGCAGCCGGCCCGCGATCCGGGTCCCGAGCCGGTCCAGTCCGACGACGAGGGCGGCGAGCACCACGAACTCGACGGTCAGCAGGGCGATCTGGCCCCAGACGTAGCCGTAGCCCTTGGTGGTCGGGTCGAAGAAGAAGTAGGGGTAGGGCATCGGGTAGTCGTCGAACAGCGCGTTGCGGGCGAGCACGATCGCCGCGTAGCCGAGGGGGAAGCCCAGCCAGAGCGGTATGTCCTTCCAGGCCGCGGCGTTGCGGGGCTTGAGCACCAGCCAGTCGACGATCACCAGGACCGGCGTCACGTAGTGCAGGAAGAACGACGACCAGTGCGCCAGCCTGTCCGGGCCGCTCACCAGCCCGGGCAGCGGGTTGGCGCCGTGTTCGAGCAGGACGTGCGAGACCAGCCCGGTGATCAGGATGTACAGCGTGGCGGCGCCGCGCAGCCGGGGCGCGGGTGCGTCCACGGTGCCGCGCTTGAGCATCCAGTACACCGCGCCGATGAAGTAGCCGAACACGATCACGTTGCTCTGCACGGTGAAGTAGACCAGCGGCGCGGTTCCGAGGATCAGGCCGAGGCCCGCCGAGAGCACGATGCCCATGCGCCACCACAGCGCGGGCCGGGTCCGGACAGTCATACGGCCACCAGTTCGTTCCAGGCGATACGGGAGGTATCGGAGGTTTTCGGGGGAAAATCGCACTCTACTCGCTGGTGACGATCGGGTGGAATCCACGTTCGATTTGCGCGGCGCCGGGAAAGCCGCTTGAGCGGGTGTCAGCCCGGCAGCACGAAGCCCGACTCGTACGCCGCGATGACCGCCTGGGTGCGGTCCCGGGCGCCCAGCTTGGCCAGCACGCTGCCGACGTGCGTCTTCACCGTCTCCGGGCTCACCACCAATTGCCGCGCGATCTCGCCGTTGCTGAGCCCGGTGGCCATCAGTCGCAGCACCTGGCCCTCCCGCTCGGTCAGCCGCCGGATCGGCCCCCGGCCCGCCCGGTCCGCCCGCTCGGCCTCCCGGCGCCGGTCCGCGCCGTGGCGCAGCGCGAGTTCGCGGACGGCCGCCGGGAACAGCAGCGAGTCGCCGCGCGCGACCAGCCGCACCGCCTGCACCATCTCCTCCGCCCGGGCCCGCTTCAGGAGGAACCCGGCGGCGCCCGCGCGCAGCGCGTCGTACACGTGGTCGTCGTGCTCGAAGGTGGTGACGACCAGGATGCGCGGCGGCGCGGCCATCCCGTTGACGAGCTGTTCGGTGGCCCGGATGCCGTCGATGCCGGGCATCCGGACGTCCATCAGCACCACGTCGGGGCGCAGTTCGCGCACCAGCGGGACGACCTCGGCGCCGTCGGCGGCCTCGCCGACCACGGTGAGGCCCGGTTCGCTGTCGATCACCACCCGCAGGCCCAGGCGGACCAGCCGCTCGTCGTCCGCGATCACCACCCGGATGCTGTCCGCGGCCCGGCCCACGCCTGCGTCCGCGCCTTCGTGCTCGTTCACGCCTTCGTCCACGCCTTCGTGCTCGTTCACGTCGTCCCTCCCACCGGCAGCCAGACGGCCAGCCGCCACGTCGTTCCGTCCTCGCCGGGCCCCGCCGTGCTGCCGCCGTGCAGGGCCGCCGCCCGTTCCGCGATCCCGCGCAGTCCGCGTCCGCCGCCGGGGCGGCTCGGCCGGGCGGGGCCGAGCGGGTTGGTCAGCTCGATCTCCAGCCGGTCGCCGGCCAGCCCGACCCGGAGCCCGGCCGACGCGGGCCCGGCGTGCCGCAGCACATTGGTCAGGCCCTCCTGCACGATCCGGTACGCCTCGCGGGAGACCGCCCCGGGCAGGCCGCCCAGCCCGGGCGCCAGCTCGGCGTCCACCGCGACCCCGGCCCGGCCGAGCTGGCGCAGCAGGTCGTCGAGCCCGGCGAGGGTGGGCCCGGACGGCTCGGCGGCCTCCGGGTCCTCCTCGCGCAACAGCCCGAGGACGGCGTCGAGTTCGGCGACGGCGCCCCGGGCGGTCTCCTCGATCGCCGCGAGCGCCTCGGTGGCGAAGTCCGGGTTGCTGCGCAGCACCCGGGCGGCGGCCGAGGCCTGGATGCCGACGGCGCTGAGCGCGTGCCCGACCGAGTCGTGCAACTCGCGGGCCAGCCGGTTGCGCTGGGCGAGCACGGTGGCCCGGCGCTCGGCCGCGGCCACCCGCTCCTCGGGGGTCGGGCCGAGCAGGACGGGCGCCCAGCGGGCGAGCAGCGCCCCGCAGACGGCGTTGGTGCCGACGATCAGCAGCAGCACGCCGAGGCCGAGGGCCGGGCCGGTGACCAGCCAGCCGGGGAAGTGCCGCTCCCACATCCGGACGAACTCCCCGGTCCCCGCGAAGCCGAGGACCAGGACCACCGCGAAGGGGGTGCCGGCCAGCGTCATCCCGGCGACCACCCCGCCGAACAGGACGTGCAGCACGTACCAGAGCGCGGTGCGCCGGCGGGCGGTCCAGGAGCGGGCCGGTCCGGTGGCGAGTTCCTCCGGCCGGGCCACCGCGCACAGCGCCCGCGCGGCCGCGCCCTCCAGGCCCCGCACCGTCGGCACCAGCGCGGTGACCGCGGCCATCGGCAGCGAGGTGAGCAACGACAGCACGTACATCAGCAGTTGGCGGGCGGGCGACTGGTCCGGGTTGAGCGCCCCGTACAGCACCACCGACAGCATCCAGTACGGCATCAGCAGCGCGCCGCCCAGCACCAGGTGCACCCAGCGCAGGCGGGCCCGACGCCCCAGCGCGGCCCCCGCCGCACGCCGCAACCGGCGGCCCACCCCCGTGATCACCCGCGCGACTCTACGGCAGCGGCGCGCCGGCGGGCACCCCATTCGGTCAACGCCGTCGCCCCGACCGCCAGGACCAGCACCGAGGCCACCACCTGGGCGCTCTGCACCAGAGGTGTCAGCCCGGGCACGGCCGTCCGCAGCTCGGTCACCCGGGTCGTCGTCACCCCGAAGGCCACCAACTGCCAGCCGCCCCAGCCGAACAGCGAGCCGGCCGCCGTCCACACCACCAGCAGCGGCCCGAGCACCCGGCGCCCCGGCCGGATCCGGAAGACCAGGACCAGCAGCGCCGCCGCCGCGGCCACCGCCATCACCGCGGCCACCCCGTCCATCACCGCCACGCCCCGGCTCCGGGCCTCGGCCATGTCCCGCGGAAGTCCGGCGGTGCCGCCGAGCGCCCAGTAGGCGCGGACCGCCGCGACGCCCGCGGCGAGCAGTGCGGCGACGCAGGCGAGGACGCGCTGCACGGTCAGGGTGGGGGAGTCGGGCAGGTCGCCGATCCGCTCCCGCAGCAGCCCGGCCCAGCGCCGCCGGGCGTACAGGGCGAAGGCGGTGAGCAGGGCGAGGCCCTGGACGGCGAAGCCGCCGTACACGACGAGGAAGACCCAGTCGCCGATGCCCTTGTCGTCCGGGTCGCCGCGCTCCGGCCCGAGCACCAGGACGCTCAGCAGGTACAGCGGCAGCGCGATCAGGATCGTGCCGAGCAGCCCGGTCGCCACCCACATCGGGAACGCCACCAGTCCGGCCGGCGCCCGCCGCCCCCACGGCCGGGCGAACGCCAGTGCCAGCGCCACGGCGATCGCGTCCATGCCGAAGGTCAGCAGGTTCACCAGCCACAGCCGGTCCATCTCCCCGGGGGCGTCCGACCCCACCGGGTGCCCGGTCAGCCAGAGCAGCTTCAGCGTCAGGTACGGCCCGGTCGCCGCCACCGCCGTCCACGCCGCCCCGGTCCGCACCGCGTGCTCGTTGATCCTCATGCCCCCACCGTCCCGCCGGGCCCCGCCCCGGGGCCTCCGCCCACGGTCCGATCCCGCTCCCCCCGGCGGGGGATCTCCGGCTCAGGCCGGTGCGACGGCCGGGGCCATCCGGTGGATCACCCGGTCCTCCTCGTCGGTGCGGCCGTCCGGGTCGGCGACCAGCCCGAGCCGCTCGGCGAGCCGGCGCGAGGGCAGGTTGTCCGCGTGGATCAGGGCGATCACCGGGATGCCGGGGTGGCGCGGCAGCCCTTCGGCCATCGCCGCCCGGGCCGCCTCCGCCGCGTACCCCTTGCCCCAGGCGGACGGCCGGAACCGGTAGTAGAGGTTGAACACCCGCTCCCCGTCCAGGGTGTGCAGGTAGAGCCCGGCGAACCCGATCACCGCCCCCGGGTCCTCCCGGGTGGCGACGGCGCAGTACCCCACCCCGTCCCGCACCCAGTCGGCGACGAACCCGTCCAGCATCTCCTGCGCCTGGGCGATGTCCCGCTGCGGCCCGTTCGGGTTGTACCGGTTGGTCTCCGGATCCCCGTGGATCGCGAACATCGCCTCCAGGTCCCCCTCCCGGGGCCGCGTCAGCACCAGCCGCTCGGAGACGGCGACGATCGTGCGGGAGGTCGGGTCGGTGGTGGTGGTCATGGCGTTTCCCCGTGTCTCGCGTAATAGGTCCATCGCAAGATAGACCATTACCCGGAGGCCCGTCCGCCCATTTTCCGCCCGCGGTAGGGGGCCGCTACAGGATCGGCTCGCAGCCGATCGCCTTGCCCCCGGCGGTGACGAACTGCGTCCAGGTGGTTTTGCTGTCCGGGACGAGGTCCCAGAAGCCGTTGAGGTCCATCCGGAAGTAGGTGGGCCGGCCCTGGCAGGTCGCCACCATCTCGCCGGGCTTGATCCAACGGGCCCGGCCGACGCCCGGCTCGTCCTTCGGGGGAGCCGGGAGCAGCAGCCGGGGCTCGGTGCCGATGGTGAAGGTGATCGAGGACCGCGGGTTCGCGTCGGAGTGGATGAGGCAGGTCCACAGCGGGTCGGTCGTGGTGGTCACCGTTTCCCTGAAAACGGGGCCTCCGGGGGTTTCGGGGACGGTGACCCCCGGCAGGCCGCAGACGGCGTTTCGGTCGAGATCGTGGTCCTGGCCGGCCGGGGACAGCTGATGCGGTGCGGGCATCGGTGACGTGCCGCACCCCTGTTGTGCCGCGATGCGGTCGGCCGTCGACACGGCGAGTGCGGCGAGCTTCCCGGCGCCGGGTCGTTCGCCGCGGTCCGCCCTGACGGTGACGCGTTGCCCGCTGTCGCACCCTTGGGGAAGCAGCGCCCAGGCCCGGTAGTCGAATGCCGCGCCGGATGCTCCGCCGTTGGCCGAAGCGCCGAACAGCCTGGCCTCCGAGTCCTGCGCGACGACGGAGAGGTCGGGGTTCCTGCGAAGCTCCACGGTGACGGACCGTTCGTCGCCGAAGACCCCCGAGCTCACCTTGGCCATGCAGAGGGCGGATCCGTTGCGCAGGTGCCCGTCGCCGAATGCCTGATCACTGACCTTGCCGGGCCCGAGTGCGTCGTTCAGCAGATCCGCGCTCACGGCGCCCCCGCACACGCTGTCCGGCCCGAATGCATTGGTCAGGTTGTCCACGAGGAACGTCCCCGCCCCTGCCGCGACCACGGTCACCGCCACCACGGCGACCGCCGCCCGCACCCGAAGCCCCTGGGTGGTGAACCCCTTCCGGTCGAGCACGGCGTCGACGCGTCCGGCGAGACCCGTGGCGGAATCCTCGGGCTGACCGGCAGTCTGTTGTGCCTTCGCCATCTCAGCGCCCACCCAGCGCATTGCGGTACGTCTGGTTGACGCCCGTCCCGTAGCTGTCGGACACCCCGCGCAGGAGCGCCTGCGGCACACCACCGGTCAAGGTGGCGTCTGCGCTGGTGAGGCCGGCCTGTTCGACCCTTGTACTGATCATCTGCTTCAGCTGGTTCTCTCCGGCGTTGAACATCTTCGACAGACTCGCCTGGGTCGCCTGGTCCTGCTCGCTGTTGAGCCCGTTCGCCCACTCCGACGTGCCGACGTCGACGAGGCGCTGGACGAAGTCGCCCACGACCGGTATGGGAGTCAGGGGCGTGCCGATGAGGTGGTAGTTCATCTTCGCCTGCCAGTTGTTCTGGAACACCACGTCGTCGTGGTGACGGGTCATGACGTCCGATTGAGTGCCGCTGAGCGCACCCAGGAGCTGGCCGGCTTCGTGCACGAAGCCTTCGATGGCGGGCTTGGGGCGCCCGGTGGCGTCCGGCTTGAACGCGTCGGCGGGGTAGGTGTCGAGCCGGCGGGCCACTTCCTGGCTCTCGGCGTAGTGGATGGCCCTGAACGCCTCCGGGTCGTCGGACACCCCTCGGATGACCCGGATGAGACGGTCCCGGTCGATGGTCAGCCCGCTGGTCTCGGAGTGCCCGTTGACTTCCTTGCCGATGATCTCGTAGGTGTCGGCCGCGTAGTCGGCGATCATGTTGCCGAACGGTCGGCGCAGTCCGACCGGGAGCTCGGTCACATGGCCGGCGGAGTCGCCTCCGAAGTGGGTCATCGTGTCGGACATGATCCGCGCCATCGCCGCGTCGTGCGGGCGGACGGGCGGCTGGTTGCCGTTCGGATCGCGACCGGTGGTGGCGGCCTCCAGGGCGTCGCCGAACGCGCCGCGGGAGGTGTTGCGCGCGACCGGGTCCAACTGGTTGTGCTCGTAGCCCTGGTTGGGCCACTCGCGGGCCTTGAGCAGGTAGTCGAGGTTCTTGTTGGCCGCGGGGTCGAAGAAGTCCTTCGAGGCCTCGGGGTTGCGGCTCATGGCCTGCATGAGGTCCCGCATCGGATCGCCCTGGTGGCCGGAGGCGTTGCTCCAGTCCGGGCCCCACAGGTTCTCGCCCTTGAGCTTGCTGCCGCGCTCGTAGTCGACCAGGTCGGTGCCGACCGTGGTCAGGAAGCCCTTGTCGAAGTTCCCCTTCGCATTGAGCAGCGCCGTCAGTGCCGGGTAGTTGTCGTTGTATCCCGCCGCAGATGCCCCCGGGCGACGGGCAGCGGCCAGCAGGCCGTCCTCCCACTCCTTGCCCATCCCGCCGTCGCGGGTGGCGCTGGCGAGGGCGACGGACAGGTTCTTGTAGACGTCCTGGTAGCCCGCGGCGTTGTGGTTGCCGTGGGCGAGCCCGTCGTAGACCTTGCTGTACTCCAGCAGGGCCTCGGGGCCGGTCTTGCCGCCGGCGTTGAGGCCGTTGAGCAGGGTGGTGGAGAAGTCCTTGTTCTCCGCGTTGGCGGCCATCAGGGCCTGCAGCTGCTTGAGCTGGTCGTCGGAGAGGCTGCCGGCCTTGGACATCAGGTCCGTGGCCCGCTTGGCGTCGGCGACCGGGCCGGCGCCGTACGGGGCGGCGTTGAAGGCGGTGGTGCTGGTGCCGATGTCACCCTGGAGGGCTGCGGTGGCCCGCTGGTCGGCGGCAGAGGCCTTCTCCACGGCCTTGCCGAGCCGGTCGGAGATCGCCTGGGCGTTGGCCCGGATGGTGCGTTCGGCCTCGGGGTCGTTCCTGGACTCCTTCGGCACGGTCCAGTTGACCGCACCGTCCGCGGTGACGCTCAGGGTGGTGTCGGCCTGGGCGTCGTGGAGTGCCGTGTCGAGGTCGCGGCGGGCGGCGGCGAAGTCCTCGGCGGCGGTCTTCATGATCGCGGCGAGGGCGGTGGCGACGGCCGAGGCCTGCTTGAAGTCGCCGTCGATGCCCTGCATCGCCTTGGTCGCCTCGTCGGCGGCGTCGCCCTTCCAGCCGGCCCGCTGGGCGGTGCTGGTGAGGTCCTTGGCGACCCGGCCGTCCATGGAGGTGAGGGCCTTGGCCACGCCGGCCCAGGCCTCGGCGGCCTCGTTCACCCCGGAGAAGTCGGCTTCGTGCAGTTCCTTGAAGGACACCATCTCTTCGTTCCCCCTTGCCTTCTACCGACCCGGACGGAAGCCGGCGGCGATGGCGGCTTCGTTGGACTGGTAGTACTGCTGTGTCCGGTCGAGGTTGTTGGCGGTGCTGCCGAGCTTGCCGTGCAGGGTCTTGCACTGCTGCAGCCAGCGTTCGGTGCTGCCGGTGAGGGCGCCGCCGAAGGAGAAGCCGCGGATCCTGGTCGACGCGGTGCTCGCGTACTCGGTGAGGCTGTGCGCGCCCGCGCCCGCCTTGCCGTTGGCGTTGTCGAGGTCGGTGGCGATCTGGCGGGCTATCGCGGCGGAGGCGGTGAGCTCGTACGGGGTGTCCAGTCGGGTGGTGGCCTTGCCGGGCGGCATGAGGGGGAGCGGCGGCACGGTGGTGTCGCTCGGCTGTGCGGGATTGGCGTACGGCGATTTCGCGGCGTACGTGGCCGCCGGGCCCGGTATCGGGTCCTTGGCCGGTGCGACCGGTCCCGTGACGAAGTTCGGGCTACCCATGTGCGGAAATCCTCCCCATTCGGCGATGCGGCCGCTCCCCTGCGGCATGACGACCGTACAGGGGGGCACTGTCAGTGCACTGACCCACCCTCCGTCATTCCGGATGCGCGGGGAGTGGCCGGGCTCAGCGGGGCCCGGTCGAGGGGGAATTGGCGGTTCGGCGCGAGGGCGGAGGTCTTGTTACTGGCGAGTCGCTTGCCTATCATCCCGAGTGTTACAGCTTTACTGTCAAACCCGTCGGGAAGGGTTCAGCTGCCAGTGGGTGACGCGAGCGGTGCGCCGGAGGCCGGGGGGCCGCTGGCGGGTGTGCGGGTGGTGGAGCTCGCCGGGATCGGGCCGGGGCCCTTCGCGGCGATGCTGCTGGGGGACCTCGGGGCGGACGTGGTGCGGGTGGACCGGCCGGAGCCCTCGCCGCTCGGCACCGATCCGGCGTACGACCTCAGCAACCGCAACAAGCGCTCGGTGCTGATCGACCTGAAGTCCCCCGAGGGCCCCGGGCGGGTGCTGGACCTGGTCGAGCGGGCGGACCTGCTGATCGAGGGCTACCGGCCCGGTGTCGCGGAGCGCCTCGGCGTCGGGCCGGAGGCGTGCCTGGCCCGCAACCCGGCGCTGGTGTACGGGCGGATGACCGGCTGGGGGCAGCACGGCCCCCGGGCGGCGACCGCCGGGCACGACCTCGGGTACGCGGCGGTCGCCGGGGTGCTCGGGATGGTGGCCGCGCCGGGCGGGGTCGAGGAGGCCCCCGGCATCCCGGCCAACCTGCTGGGCGACTACGCGGGCGGTTCGCTCTACCTGGTCGTCGGCCTGCTCGCCGGTCTGCACCACGCCCGGGCCACCGGCGCGGGCCAGGTGGTGGACGCCGCGATCGTGGACGGCGCGGCGCACCTCGGCAGTATGCTGTGGGGCCTGCTGGCGGCCGGTCACTGGCAGGACCGCCGGGGCGTCAACCTGCTCGACGGCGGCGCGCCGTTCTACGCGCTCTACCGGGCGGCCGACGGCGGGCACCTGGCCGTCGGCGCGCTGGAGCCGCGCTTCTATGCCGAGTTCGCCCGGCTGCTGGAGCTGGGCCCGGACGCGCCCGGCCAGTACGACCCGGCCCGCTGGCCCGAGCTGCGGGCCCTGATCGCCGCCCGCTTCGCCACCCGGACCAGGGCCGAGTGGGAGGCCGTCTTCGCGGGCTCGGACGCCTGCGTGGAGCCGGTACTGACGATGCGCCAGGCTGCCGTGGACGGCCACCTGTCGGTGCGCGGGACGTACGTCGAGGCGGACGGTGTCACCCAGCCCGCTCCGGCCCCGCGCTTCTCCGCGACCCCCGGCGCCCTGCGCCGCCCGCCGGCCCGGCCGGGCGCGGACACCGGCGAGGTGGCCCGCGACTGGGGCGTCACCTCCCTCGACCCCGGCGCCCCCTCCCTGGAACCCGGCGTCCCGCCACTCGGCCCCGGAATCCCGTCACCCAACCCTTCGGCAGAGCAAGGAGAGTAGCGTTGCAGCGCGAGATCTTCACCGAGCAGCACGACGACTTCCGGGCCACCGTGCGGGCCTTCCTGGCCAAGGAGGTGCTGCCGCACTACGACCGCTGGGAGAAGGCCGGCATCGTCGACCGCTCCGCCTGGCTCGCGGCCGGCCGCCAGGGCCTGCTCGGCCTCGCCGTCCCCGAGGAGTACGGCGGCGGCGGAACCCCGGACTTCCGCTACGCCGCGGTGCTGGCCGAGGAGTTCGCCCGGGCCGGCGCCTCCGGTCTGGCGATCGGCCTGCACAACGACATCATCGGCCCGTACCTCACCTCGCTCGCCACCGAGGAGCAGAAGCGCCGCTGGCTGCCCGGCTTCTGCTCGGGCGAGCTGATCACCGCGATCGCGATGACCGAGCCCGGCACCGGCTCCGACCTCCAGGGCATCCGCACCCAGGCGGTCGACGAGGGGGACCACTACCTGCTCAACGGCGCCAAGACCTTCATCTCCAACGGCATCCTCGCCGACCTGGTGATCGTGGTCGCCCGCACCACCCCCGAGGGCGGCGCGCACGGGCTGAGCCTGCTGGCCGTCGAGCGCGGAACGCCCGGCTTCGAGCGCGGCCGCAACCTCGAAAAGATCGGCCAGAAGGCCCAGGACACCGCCGAGTTGTTCTTCGAGGACGTCCGGGTGCCGAAGGAGAACCTGATCGGCGAACTCAACGGCGGGTTCGTCCACCTGATGCAGAACCTCGCCCAGGAGCGGCTCACCATCGCCGCCGCGGCGATCGCCGGAGCCGAGTACCTGGTCGAGATCACCACCGACTACGTCAAGCAGCGCGAGGCCTTCGGCCGTCCGCTCGCCAAGCTCCAGCACGTCCGCTTCGAGATCGCCGAACTGGCCACCGAGTGCGCCGTCACCCGGGCCTTCGTGGACCGCTGCATCACCGAGCACAACCGCTGGGCGCTCACCCCGGCGGACGCCTCGATGGCCAAGTGGTGGGCCACCGAGCTGCAGAAGCGCACCGCCGACCGCTGCCTCCAACTGCACGGCGGCTACGGCTACATGAGCGAGTTCCCGGTCGCCCGGGCGTTCACCGACGGCCGCATCCAGACCATCTACGGCGGCACCACCGAGATCATGAAGGAGATCGTCGGCCGTTCCCTCCTCGGCTGACCGTTCCACCCCCGAGCTTTTGGGCGACCCCGCTCACCCCCTGCCCCGAAACCCGCTGAAAGGCGTTCCACCGTGACCACCGAAGCGTACGTCTACGACGCGATCCGCACCCCGCGCGGCCGGGGCAAGGCCTCCGGCTCGCTGCACGGCACCAAGCCGATCGACCTGGTCGTCGGACTGATCCACGAGCTGCGCAACCGCTACCCCGGGCTGGACCCGGCCGCGATCGACGACATCGTGCTCGGCGTGGTCAGCCCGGTCGGCGACCAGGGCTCCGACATCGCCCGGATCGCCGCCATCGCGGCCGGCCTGCCCGACACCGTCGCCGGCGTCCAGGAGAACCGCTTCTGCGCCTCCGGCCTGGAAGCCGTCAACCTGGCCGCCGCCAAGGTCCGTTCCGGCTGGGAGGACCTCGTCCTGGCCGGCGGCGTGGAGTCGATGTCCCGGGTGAAGATGGCCTCCGACGGCGGTGCCTGGTTCGCCGACCCGATGACCGCCTACGAGACCAATTTCGCCCCCCAGGGCATCGGCGCCGACCTCATCGCCACCATCGAGGGCCTCTCCCGCACCGACGTGGACGCCTTCGCCGCCGAGTCCCAGGCCCGCGCCGCCAAGGCCCAGGCGGACGGCCTGTTCGACCGCTCGGTCGTCCCGGTGCGCGACCGCAACGGCCTGGTCGTGCTGGAACGCGACGAGTTCATCCGCCCCGGCACCACCGTCGAGACCCTGGCCGGCCTCAAGCCCTCCTTCGCCGCCATCGGCGAGGCCGGCGGCTTCGACGCCGTCGCACTCCAGAAGTACCACTGGGTCGAGGCCATCGACCACGTCCACCACGCGGGCAACTCCTCCGGCATCGTGGACGGCGCGGCGCTGGTGGCCATCGGCAACCGCGAGGTCGGCGAACGGTACGGGCTGCGCCCGCGCGCCCGGATCGTCTCCGCGGCCGTCTCCGGCTCCGAGCCGACCATCATGCTCACCGGCCCCGCCCCGGCCACCCACAAGGCGCTCGCCAAGGCCGGGCTCACCGCCGCCGACATCGACCTGGTCGAGATCAACGAGGCCTTCGCCGCGGTCGCGCTCCGCTTCATCCGCGAACTCGGCTTCCGCCACGACCAGGTGAACGTCAACGGCGGCGCGATCGCGCTCGGCCACCCGCTCGGCGCCACCGGCGCGATGCTGCTCGGCACCGTGATCGACGAACTGGAGCGGCGCGACCTGCGCTACGGCCTGATCACCCTCTGCGTGGGCGGCGGCATGGGCATCGCCACCATCGTCGAGCGCATCTGAGCCCGCCCGTCGCCCGCCGCCACCCTTCCTGGGACACGCCGGGCGTGGCACCTCCTCCGCAGACCGGTAGACCTGGAGACCGTGAACCCATGAGCGACACCACCACCATCCGCTGGGAGCAGGACCAGGACGGCGTGGTCACCCTCGTCCTCGACGACCCCGCCCAGTCCGTCAACACCATGAACGAGGCCTTCGCCGCCGACTTCGAGACCGTCGTCGAGCGGCTGGCGGCCCTGGCGTCCTCGGACGCGCTGCGCGGCGTGGTGATCACCTCCGGCAAGAAGACCTTCTTCGCCGGGGGAGACCTGCGGATGCTCTCCGCCGCCCGCCCCGAGGACGCCGCGGCCGTCTTCGAGAAGTCGATGCGGATCAAGCGCTCGCTGCGCAAACTGGAGACCCTCGGCAAGCCGGTCGTCGCCGCCCTCAACGGCAGCGCGCTCGGCGGCGGCCTGGAGATCGCCCTCGCCTGCCACCACCGGATCGCGCTGAACACCCCCGCCGGCCGGATCGGCCTGCCCGAGGTGACCCTCGGCCTGCTGCCGGGCGGCGGCGGCGTGGTCCGTACGGTCCGGCTGTTCGGCATCACCGACGCCCTGCTGAAGTTCCTGCTCCAGGGCCGCCAGTACCGTCCGGCGCAGGCGCTGGAACACGGACTGGTGCACGAACTGGTCGACAACCCCGAGGAGCTGGCCGCCCGGGCGCGCGCCTGGATCGAGGCCAACCCGAGCGCCGTCCAGCCCTGGGACGTCAAGGGCTACCGGATCCCCGGCGGCACCCCGGCCACCCCGGCCTTCGCGGCCAACCTCCCCGCCTTCCCGGCCAACCTGCGCAAGCAGCTGAACGGCGCGCCCTACCCGGCCCCGCGCAACGTCCTGGCCGCCGCCGTGGAGAGCGCCCAGGTGGACGTCGACACCGCGATGACCGTCGAGGCCCGCTACTTCACCGAGCTGGTCTGCGGACAGACCAGCAAGAACATGATCCAGGCGCTGTTCTTCGACATGCAGGCGGTCAACTCCGGCGCCGGACGCCCGAAGGACGTCGAGAAGCGGCCGGTCCGCAAGGTCGCGGTGCTCGGCGCCGGGATGATGGGCGCGGGCATCGCCTACGCCTGCGCCAAGGCCGGCATCGACGTCGTGCTCAAGGACGTCAGCGTCGAGGCCGCCGAACGCGGAAAGGCCTACTCCGAGGGGCTGCTGAACAAGGCCGTCGCGCGCGGGCGCTCCACCGAGGCCGGGCGCGACGAGCTGCTGGCCCGGATCACCCCCACCGCCGAGGCCGCCGACCTGGCCGGCTGCGACGCGGTGATCGAGGCCGTCTTCGAGAACACCGAGCTCAAGCACAAGGTGTTCCGGGAGATCGAGGGCGTGGTCGACGCCGACGCGCTGCTCTGCTCCAACACCTCCACCCTGCCGATCGGCGTGCTCGCCGAAGGCGTCGAGCGCCAGGGCGACTTCATCGGGCTGCACTTCTTCTCGCCGGTCGACAAGATGCGGCTGGTCGAGATCATCCGCGGCCCGCAGACCGGGGACGAGGCGCTGGCCCGCGCCTTCGACCTGGTCCGGCAGATCGACCGGACCCCGATCGTGGTCAACGACTCGCGCGGCTTCTTCACCTCGCGGGTGATCGGCCAGTTCCTCAACGAGGGCGTCGCCATGGTCGGCGAGGGCGTCCACCCGTCCAGCATCGAGCAGGCCGCCGCCCAGGCCGGCTACCCCGCCAAGGTGCTCTCCCTGATGGACGAGCTCACCCTCACCCTGCCGCGCAAGATCCGGGACGAGTACCGGCGCTCGGTCGAGGCCGTCGGCGGCACCTGGACGCCGCACCCGGCGGACGCGGTGGTCGACCGGATGGTCGACGAGTTCGGCCGTCCCGGACGCAGCGGCGGCGCGGGCTTCTACGAGTACGGCGAGGACGGCAGGCGCGGGCGGCTCTGGCCGGGGCTGCTGGAGCACTTCCCCGCAGGGGCGGCGGACGTCCCCTTCGAGGACCTCAAGGAGCGGATGCTGTTCAGCGAGGCGCTGGACTCGGTGCGCTGCCTGGAGGAGGGCGTGCTGACCTCGGTCGCCGACGCCAACGTCGGCTCGATCCTCGGCATCGGCTTCCCGGCCTGGACGGGCGGCGTGTTCCAGTACATCAACGGCTACGAGGGCGGCCCGGCCGGCTTCGCGGCCCGCGCCCGCGAACTCGCCGCCGCGTACGGCGAGCGGTTCGCGCCCCCGGCGCTGCTGGAGCGGGTGGCGGCCGAGGGACGGACCTTCACGGACTGACCCGACGCCCTGCTCGGATCCCGGTGGGGCCGTGCGCCGCACGGCCCCACCGGGCCTCCGCCCCTACCCGTACCCCTACGCCTGTACCTGCTCCTGTTCCTGGGCCTGCTCCTGCCCTTGCTCCTGGCGCAGTTCCTCGCCCAGTTCCTCCCGCAGGTACCGCTGGAAGGCCGTGACCAGCGCCTGCGCCACCATCGGCTGGATGTGGTCCGTCAGCGCCCGCATCCGGGCCAGCTCCTGGGGCGCGGGCTCGCTCTCCCGGTACGGCTTCCACACCGTCTCGCGGAACAGCCGCTGCAACTCCCGGGCCGTCGCCCGGCTGTGCTCCACCACCACCGACCGGGCGGCCAGCAGCGTCTCCAACGGGATCGGCACGTCCAGGATCCGCACGCCCAGCGGCAGCAGTCCGGGATCCACCCGGAACACCTCCGGATCTCCCGTCCGCTCCAGCGCCCCCATCGCGGCGAGCCGCCCGACCTGTTCCTCCGTCAGCCCCCGCCCGGCCCGCCGCTCCAGCTGAGCCCTGGTCGCCTCCTCCGGGGCCTCCGGCGTCCAGGACGCCACCAGCGCACGGTGGATCGCCAGGTCCAGCGGTGAGCTGTCCTGCGGCAACCGCGCCAGGTACCGCTCGATCGCCGCCAGCGTCAGCCCCTGCCGCTGCAACTCCTCGATCAGCTCCAGCCGGTCCAGGTGCGCCGCCCCGTACAGCCCCACCCGCCGCGGCCCCAGCTCCGGCGGCGGCAGCAGCCCCTTCGTCCCGTAGAACCGCACCGTCCGCACCGTCACTCCGGCCCGCGCCGCCAGCTCGTCCACCGTCAGCCGCAACCCGACCCCCACCCCGCCGTGCTCCCCCACCCGCCGCCTCCCGCGCTGGCACACTCCTGCTGTGACAGCAGCAGTGTGACAGTGCCCGTCGCCCCGGGTCCATCGGTGCACCGGCTCAGGAGGCCGGCCGGCGTCCGGTGGCGAGGCCGCGGGCGTAGCGGCGGAGCAGGTCGTGGGGGGAGGCGTACCGGCGGGGTGCGGGGAGACGAGCAGTCCGACGTTTACCAGCGCCTCGGTGAGCACGCTCTCTCCGCCTCGGGGCGCTGCCGGCGATCCTCTGCGTGATGTCGGTCGTGTCGACCGTGTCGGTCTTGCCGCCGCTCCGACAGCGCTGGGCCGACGGGCCCCGCCGGCCCGGGCACCCCGCGTGGGGCGCCCGGGCCGGAGGGCTGCCGGTGGGGAGCATCGGTGCGGTGCGGGCTCCGCGCCGCACGGGTCAGGCGAGGGCGGCGTGGTGGCGGCGGGTGACTTCGGGGTGGGCCCTGGTGTAGCCCTTCCACTCGTTGAGGCCGAAGTCGGCGAAGAGCGGGTTGGCCGGGTCCTCGGTGGCGCCGGGGGCGCGGTGGGCGAGCGGGAAGTCGAGCGGCTCGATGTGGGCGTCGAGGCGGGGGTTGTAGAAGAACGGCACCGAGAAGCGCTCGCGGGCGCCGGGCGGGCTGACCACACGGTGGCTGGTGGCCTTAAGGTAACCGTCCGTGGCCACCTCCAGCAGCTCGCCGAGGTTGACGACGAAGGCGCCGTCGAGCGGCGGGACGTCCAGGAAGGTGCCGTCCGCGCGCTCGACCTGGAGGCCGCCGACGGTGTCCTGCAGCAGCAGGGTGATGAAGCCGTAGTCCTTGTGGGTGCCGACGCCCTGGCCGGTGCCGTCCGGGGCGCTGCCGGGGTAGCGGACCAGCTTGAGGCGCAGGTGGGGGTGGCCCGCGAAGGCCTCGTCGTAGAAGTCGGGGTGGGCGCCGATCGCGGTGAGCAGCTCGTGCAGCAGGTGGCGGGCGACCCCGCCGAGGTGGTCGATCCAGCCGAGCGCGGCGGTGCGCAGCTCGGGGAGCGCCTCGGGCCACTGGTTGGGCCCCTCCAGCCACCAGTACGGGGGCTCGCCGGTGCCGGGGACGTGCGGGGGCAGCTCGGCGCCGATGTCCAGTTGGTCGCGCCAGTCCTGGCTGCCACCAGTGCGCTCGTCGCCGGTGCGGGTGTAGCCCCGGTAGTGGGGGGAGTTGAGGTTGCTCACGGCGAGCCGGTCGGCCTCGGGGAGTGCGAAGAAGGCGCGCATGGCCCGGGCGAGTGCGGTGGTCTCGTCCGGGGTGACACCGTGGCCGACGAGCTGGAAGAAGCCGACGCCGGTGGCCGCGTCGCGGAGCTCGTCGTGCAGGCGGCGACGGTCCTCCGGGCTGCCGTCGGCGAGCGACAGGTCGATCACCGGGAGGGCGTCCGCCGGGGCGGGGTCGGTGCCGGTCTCGGATATGGGCGTGTACTGCTGCGTCATGTGTGACATCCGCTGGGTCTCGTCCCGGCTGGTCCCGGTGGTCGACCGGGGACGGCCGGAGCAGCGCCTGGTGCGGCGGGTGCTCGGGGAGCCGGGAGGTGGTGGCGGCCGGGCAGGGGTCGCCGGTGAGGGTGGGTGGCGCGAGGTTCAGCCGGAGCGTCGACAGGACATGGTCGTCACGCGGAGCAGGTCCACGTGGCGGCGGCGAACAAGGATGAGCACCTCACCAGCCTAATTGACCCGTTCTGCAGCAGGCGAGCCCCGTGCAGCGGAGGGCCACTCGCCACTTGTCGGTGATCTATCAAGTTGTGCGGGGTCGGTGTCGGAGCGCGGGCGATGGCGGCTCCTTTCAGGAGTTGTTGAGGTAGGCCAGGACGGCCAGGACCCGACGGTTGTCGTCATCGGAGGGCTGGAGGTCGAGCCGGACGAAGATCGACGCGGTGTGCTTGGCGACCGCCCGCTCGGTGATCACCAGCTGCTGGGCGATCGCCGCGTTGGACCGGCCCTCCGCCATCAGCGCCAGCACCTGCCGCTCGCGCGGCGAGAGGGTGGAGACCGGGCCGGCCGAGGAGTTGTGGGTGAGCAGTCGGGTGATCACCTCCGGATCCATGACGGTGCCGCCCTGGGCGACCCGCCGGACGGCGTCGATGAACTGGGTACCGTCCATCACCCGGTCCTTGAGCAGGTAGCCGATCCCGCCGGTGCTGCCGGCGAGCAGCTCGCGCGCGTAGAGCTGCTCCACGAACTGCGACAGCACCAGGACGGGCAGGCCCGGGTGGGCCCGGCGGGCCGCGAGCGCGGCCCGCAGCCCCTCGTCCGTGAAGCCCGGCGGCAACCGGACGTCGACCACGGCGATGTCGGGGCGGTCCGCGGCCACCGCGGCGAGCAGCTGCTCTCCGTCCTCCACCGCCGCGGTGACCTTCATGCCGTTGGCCTCCAGCAGCCGGGTCAGGCCGTCCCGGAGGAGGAAGAGGTCTTCGGCGATGACAACGCGCACGGGATCTCCAGGTTCACAATGGTCGGCCCGCCGGACGGGCTGCTGATCGCGAGCACCCCGTCGAAGGCGGCCAGTCGGCGTTCGGTTCCGCTGAGGCCGGTTCCCCGGGACGGGTCGGCGCCGCCGCGCCCGTCGTCGGTGACCGATATCCGCAACAGTCCGTCACTGTGCCCTATCTCGATCCACACCTGCGAGGCCCCGGCGTGCTTGACCACGTTGGCCAGCAGCTCCGTCACCGCGAAGTAGGCCGCCGACTCCACCGGGGCGGATACCCGGCCGGGCAGGTCGCCGCTGAAGCCGACCGGCAGCGGCATGTCGAGCGCCGTCGCCCGAACCGCGTCGGCCAGGCCGCGGTCGGCGAGCACCGGGGGGTGGATGCCGCGGACCAGGTCCCGCAGCTCGCCCAGCGCCTTCACCGAGGACAGCCGGGCCTCGGCCAGCAGCGGCCCGAGGGCGTCCGGATCGTCCTTCAGCTGCTCGGCCACGGTCAGCAGCATGCCCAGGGCCACCAGCCGGGCCTGCGCCCCGTCGTGCAGGTCCCGTTCGATCCGGCGCAGCTCGGCCGCGCCGGCGTCGATGGTGTCCGCCCTGGTCCGCGCGAGGTGGCTGACCCGGCGGGCGAGCTCGGCCCGCCGGGAGGGCCCGAGCAGGGCCCGGGCGGCCTTCTCGTGGAACCGCAGGACCGGTGGGGCGGCCCACAGCACGGCCAACGGGGCGACGGTCAGACCCATCCCGTAGACGACGCCCAGGGCGAAGAACCGGCCGTTCCGGCCGAAGACCTCCAGGGCGACCGGGGTCAGCAGGACGATCGCGGCGGTGAGCAGCACGGCGGCGCCGGTGAGCAGGGTCCAGGCGATGTCCCGCCAGGTCGCCGGGTCGGTGAGCCAGCCGCCGGTGCGCAGCCGTCGCCAGGGCCCGGCCCCGACCGGCCGACGGTACGGCACCGGGATCGGCCGCCCGCTCCACTTCCCGACCGTCCGCCTGCTCTCCGTCGCGGCCCAGCGGGCCCCGAACAGCCCGAGCACCAGCAGCGAGGGCGCCAGCCAGAGCGAGCCGGACCGGCCGCCGGGCGCGGCACCCCCGTAGAGGTGCGTCGCCATCAGCGCTATCGCCCCCGGGGCGAACAGCGCGGCGCCGACCGCCCGGCCGCCGCCCCCGGTGGCCCAGCAGAGTGCCCAGAGGGCGACCGGCCCCATCGGCACCACCAGGATCAGCGGTCCGCCCGGGTGGAGGTCCAGGGGCTCGTCCGGTCCGAACAGCGCGGAGGCCAGCAGGACCGGCCCCGCCAGCAGCGCGAGGAAGCCCGTCACGGCCAGCGTCGCCGCGTACCAGGCCCGCACCCCGTCCGCGCACGCCCGGCCGACCCTCAGGGCCAGTTCTTCCAGCACTCCCGCGTTCATGACGCGCCCCCTCTCCCTTCCGCGGCCCCCGTCCGGGGACCTCGGAGCCGCGGGCCCGGAGCGGCGGACCCGAAGCCGTCGCCCCGAAGCCCCGCGGACCCCGGTTCCGATCTTTCGACGGGTCAGTCTGCCCGTCCGGGGCGCCCGGCGCTCTAGGCCTGAACACCCAGTTCGGGGTGTATCTGGATACACCCCGCAGAGGCCGTCCAGACGGCTGTCGGCACCCCGCCGCGGATTCGTAGCGTCATGTCCCGTCAGCCGGCCCGGGGTTCCCGGGGCCGGACCCCGAACCGTGGAGGGCCCGTGAAAGCGCCGATCATCCGGATCCGCGGCGTCAGCAAGACGTACGACCGATCCGACGCCGCCCGTCCCGCCCTGGCCGGGCTCGACCTGGAGGTCCGGGCCGGCGAGGCGCTGGCCGTGCTCGGCCGCTCGGGCAGCGGCAAGTCCACCCTGCTGAACCTGGTCGCCGGCCTCGACCGCCCGAGCGAGGGCGAGGTGGAGGTGGACGGCGTCGCCGTGCACCGGCTCGGCGAGGCCGCGCTGGCCGAGTACCGGCGGGCGCGGATCGGCATGGTGTTCCAGTTCTTCAACCTGCTGGACGACCTGACCGCGGAGGACAACGTGCTGCTCCCGGCCCAGCTCGCGGGGATGCGGCGGGAGCCGGCCCGGGCCCGGGCCGGGGAACTGCTGGAGCGGCTGGGAGTGGCCCGGCACGCCAAGGCCTTCCCCGGCCGGCTCTCCGGCGGTGAGCGCCAGCGGGTCGCGGTGGCCCGGGCGCTGATGAACCGTCCGCCGCTGCTGCTGGCCGACGAGCCCACCGGAGCGCTGGACACCGCCTCGGCCGCCGACGTCCGCGACCTGCTGCGCGGGCTCAACGCGGAGGGCCAGACGATCCTGCTGGTCACGCACGACACCGCGCTCGCCGACGCCTGTGCCGACCGGACGATCGAACTGCTCGACGGCCGGCTGGTCCGGGACACGGCGGCCGCGCCGGCGCCGGGCGGTGGCCGATGAGCGCGCTCGGCAAGGTGGTGCGCGCCGGCGTCGGCCGCCGGCGGGTGCAGACACTGGTGATGGTGCTCACCACGATGGTGTCCGTGACGGCGTGCATCCTCGCGCTCGGGCTGCTGGTCGCCGCCCAGGGCCCCTACCAGCGCTCCTTCGCGGACCAGCGCGGCGCCCACCTCAGCGTGCTGTACGACCGGGAGAGAGCGAGCCCCGCCCAGCTCGCCGCGACGGCCCACGCGCCCGGCGTGACGGCCACGGCCGGCCCCTACCAGGCGGTGACCGTCCAGCCGCGCTCCGGCCCCGACACCCGGATCCCGCCGGCCGGGAGCCCGCTGCCGCCGATGACGCTGGTCGGCCGCGCCCAGGACGGCCCACTGGACGGCCTGCGGATCACCGAAGGCCGCTGGATCGCGGGCCCCGGTGAGGTGGTGTTCCTGGACGGGCACTCCCCGCTGGCGGTCGGCGACAGCATGGAGTTCCCGGACCGGCCGGGGCACCCGACGCTCAAGGTCGTCGGCCTGGCGGCCTCGGTCTCCTGGAGCGCGGACGGCTGGGTCGCCCCGGAGCAGGTGGCCGGGCTGGCGGCGCCCGGCACGGTGCCCGCGGTCCAGTACCTCTACCGCTTCGCCCACGCCGACGACGACGCCGAGGTGGCCGCGGACCGCGCCGCGTTGGCCGCCGCCGTCCCCGGTGACGCGCTCGCCGCGGTCACCTCCTACCGGCCCGCCCGGGAGGAGGCGAACCGGACGGCCTCGACCTTCGTCCCGTTCGTCACGGCCTTCGGGGTGCTCGGGCTGGCCATGTCGGTGCTGATCATCGGCGTCGTGGTCAGCGGCGCCGTCAGTGCCGCCACCCGGCGGATCGGCATCCTCAAGTCCCTGGGCTTCACCCCCGCCCAGGTGGCACGCGCCTACGTCGGCCAGGCGCTGATCCCCGCCGGGCTCGGCACGGCGCTCGGCGTGCTCCTCGGAAACCTGCTCTCCGTACCGGTCCTCGGGCTGGCCCACAAGGCCCTGCGCGGCGGGCTGCTCGGCATCCCGGTCTGGGTGGACGCCGTGGTCGCGGTGGCGGCGCTGGCGGCCGTGGCGGGCACCGCGGTGGTACCGGCCCTGCGGGCCGGGCGGCTGCGGACGGTGGAGGCACTCGCGGTCGGCCGGACGGCTCCCGGCGCCAAGCGGGCGGCCGCCCGCCGCACGGCCGGCGGGGCGGGGGCGGCGGGTCCGCTGTCCCGGGCGCAGGACCTGATCGGCCGGCTGCCGGTGCCACGTGCGTTCAGCCTCGGGCTGGCCTCCCCGCTCAACCGGCCGGGCCGCTCGGCGACCACCGGTGCCGCCGTGGTGCTCGGCACGGTCGGGGTCACCCTCTGCGTCGGTCTGACGCTCTCGCTGAGCTCCATCCAGGAGGGCCTGACGGCCGACCGCGCGGGCAAGGTGGTGGTCCAGGTCCCGATCGAGGGCGCCGCGCAGCCCGTCGACCACGTGGACGAGGCGGCCGTGGCCAAGGCCGTCGAGTCCCGAACGGGCACCCGCGCCTGGTACAGCACCGCCCCGGCCCCGGTCGCCCTGGCCGGGAACACCGGGCGCTCCGAGGTGGTCGCGTTCAGCGGCGACGCCTCCTGGAGCGGCTTCCAACTGGTCTCCGGCCGCTGGTTCCACGGCCCCGGCGAGGTGGTGGTGGCCGCCGCCTACCTGCGGGCCAACGAGGCGAAGGTCGGTGACACCGTCACACTCACCGACCACGGCCGCAGCACCCCGGCGAAGATCACCGGCGAGGTCCTGACCACCAACGACGTGGTGTTCACGGACCGGGCCACGCTGGCGCCGCTCGGTGGAGCGATCCACGCCGAGGCGCTCACCTTCCACATCGACCTCACCCCGGGCACCGACGCGCAGTCCTACGCCGACGGGCTGGACCAGGCCGTGAAGCCGATGGGCCTGGGCGCCGAACCCGGCGGGGAGCACCTCAACATCGTGGTGCTGGCGATGAACACCCTGGCGGGCGTGCTCACACTGCTGCTCTCCGTGGTGGCGGGGCTCGGGGTGCTCAACACCGTGCTGCTGGACACCAGGGAACGGGTGCACGACCTCGGGGTGCTCAAGGCGCTCGGGATGGCACCCCGGCAGACGGTCGGCATGGTGCTCACCTCGGTCTGCGGCAGCGGGCTGGCGGCCGGATTGATCGGAGTCCCGATCGGTGTCCTGGTGCACCACCAGGTGATGCCCGCGATGGCCCGGGCCGCCGGAATCGGGGTGCCGGACGCCGACCTCGCCGTGTTCGCCCCGCCGGTGGCGGGGCCGCTGATACTCGGCGGCCTGGTGCTGGCCCTGCTCGGCGCCGCCCTCCCGGCCACCTGGGCGGCCCGCACCCGGACGGTCACGGCGCTGCGCACGGAGTGACAAGGAGGGAGGACCAGGAGCGGAGCCACCCGGCGTCCGACCCGGTCCGGGAGCCCCCCGTAAGGCTCCCGGACCGGACCGGGTTGGGCCAGGCCGGTCCGGTCCGGCCCGACCCGGCTCAGGACAGCCGCGCCGCCGCGTACGCCTCCATGGCGGCACGCTGGTACGCGGCCAGGCCCGGGGCGATGGCCTCGTACGCGGCGCTCCACTGCTCGTTCTCGGTGCAGGAACGGGCGATCGCCAGGTACTCCTCGGCCGGAACCGAACGGATGGTGCGGAGCAGCTGGTACTCCTCGTCGATCGTGCTCTGCACGGGCTCGGCGTCGGCCGGGTGGCCGGCCGCCATCAGCTCCGCCAGGTGGATCATGCGGGCGGTCCGCTCGCGCTGTCCGGCCTCGATCTCGGCCGGAGACATCGCGGCGGTCGCGCGCCGAGCCGCCTCGGCGTGCTCGGGGAAGTCGCGCAGGCTCGCGTCGACGTCGTCGGGCTGGATGCCCTCGAACAGGTTCTCGGGGCGGTTGATGGTCATGGGCGTGCCGTCCTTCCGGGAGCGTTCCAGGTCGGCGATCGTGCGGGAAACAGTGGTGGCCAGGGCGTCGAGCCGGTCGCGCTCGGCGACCAGCCGGCGGCGGTGGCCCCGCAGGGCCTCCAACTCGTCCACCTGATCGCCCAGGATCCGGGCGATCTCGGTCAGCCCCACGCCCAGTGCCCGCAGTACCAGGATCTGTTGCAGCTGGAGCAACTGCCGTTCCTCGTAGTAGCGGTGGCCGTTGGATCCGATCCAGGCCGGGGGCAGCAGTCCGATCTCGTCGTAGTGCCGCAGCGTCCTGGCGGTCACGCCGGACATCCGGGCCACATCGGCGATGGGCCAGGCCATGGCCGCCTCCCTCGTTCTCCACGTCCCCACGTTCGCGTGGACCGGGGCCGGTTCTCCGGCCCTGGTCACGACGGTAGAAGCTGCCGCTGCGGCAGCTTCAAGCCCGAGACTCCCGCCGGTTTACCCGCTGCCGTACACCGCCGCGCACCGCCGCGCACCGCCTGTGCCTCTCTGCCTCGCCGGGCCACGCCTCGCCGAACCAGTCCAGGGACTGCCCGTGCGGCCCGGTGAAGGCCACCGGCCGCTCGTCCAGCGCGAGCGCGAACAGTCCGGAGCCGGCCGGGGCCGGGCGGGGGAGGCGTCGGGCGACGGTCGGCAGCACGGAAACCGCCTCGTTGGAGATCCAGTGGCCGGGCAGCTCGCGCATCGTCGCCGCGAACTCCTCCCGCTCCTCCGGTGACAGGTACGCGAGTACCGCGCTGTGGAACACCACCGGCGTCGACCCCGCCGGGGCCCGAGCCACCAACTCGCCCACCGTCGCGTTGAGATCGCCGCGCACCAGCAGCGGCGGTTCGGCCCGGGCGACCCGGACGGCGCCGCGCAGCCGGTCCAGCCGGTGGGTCTGCTCGGGCCAGACCAGCGACTCCAGCCACCGCACGTCCTCCTCGGCCCGCACATCCAGCGGATTGAGGTCGATCCCGGCCCGCCACACCACCTCGGGCAGCCGCTCCCGCAGGGATCCGGGGAGCGGCACCGGACCGCTCACCGCGCAGTCCAGCGTCACCGGGCTCGCCTCGGCGCCGAACTCGGCGACCGGGGTACTGGCCCGGCTGCCGCTGCCGCTGCCGCTCCCGCCCCCACTCCTGCGCCCGTCTCCGGCCACGTACCGGTACCGGTACCGGTACCGGTACCGGTCCGGGTACAGGCAGAGTCCGGCCGAGGCGCCGACCTCGATCAGGGCGAGCGGCTGCGGCAGCGCGGCCAGCAGCGGCAGCAGGGTGGCGCAGCGGCCCGCCTCGTTGGTCTGCGTCCGCCGCTCCAGCATCGTCGCCGAGACCCCGGCCCAGTGCTCCGCCGCCCAGCCGTGGAAGGCCGGCCAGCCCTCCGTCACCGGCCCGCCCAGGTGCCGGACCGCGCCGAACAACAGGTTCGGCTGCCGCTTCGCGATGGGCAGCCCATCCAGCAGCGCACACAACTGCCGCTCCTCGGCGACGCGTTCGGCCAGCTCCTGGTAGATCGGCGAGTTGCCGTGCGCCTCCCTCTCCGCGAACGCGCGGTAGAGCTCCCCCGTATCGCTGCGCATCCCTCGCAGCTCCCTTCGACGCCTTCTCAAGTGATCGAATCGGCTCAGCCTACGCCCGGCCGTCACCCCTCCCGCAGCGCGTCGACCGGCCCGCCACCCCTCCCGCCTCCCGCCTCCCGCCTCCCGCCTCCCGCCGCCCGCCTCCCGCCTCCCGCCGCCCGGCGCCCCGGCCACCGCCCGTCACCGGAGCCTGGCCGGGCGAAGCGCTCAGCCGAGCAGGCCGCCCATGTGCCCGTCCTCGGCGAGCAGTCGCCAGGAGCAGCCGGGCGAGGCGAACGCCTCCGGGTCGACGGTCTCCACCAGTCGGTCCACCACCGCGCTCAGCAGCGCCTGCGGATCGAACACCGCCCAGGTGCCCCGGGCCCGGCCGTACTCCCAGCGGTCCCACTCGGCGCGCAGCCGCTCGTACGTCCAGAGGGCGTAGAGCAGGGCGGACAGGTCGCGGTTCAGGTAGGCCTCGGGGTGGCCGTCGTCGTACCAGTCCGGCAGCTCCAGCCGGCCGGTGGCGCCGTCCAGGGCGATCGTGAGGTCGGTCGGCCAGTCCCCGAGGGCGAGGAAGTCCCGCTGGTACGGCCGTTCCTCCTCGCCGTCGAAGTACTCCGGGTACGCCTCGCCCATGGTGACCAGCGGTTCCTCGCACACCCCGAACATCGCCCCGCCCAGCGGCAGGCCGACCTCGGTCAGCAGCCGCCGGGTCGGCTCGTGCACGAGAGCGGCGGGCAGTTCCTCGGGCCGGAACCGGTGCACCCGGCCGGGGCCGCCGTCCTGGTCCGTCAGCGCGGCCAGCTCCGCCACCAGCTCCGGGGCCGTCTCGTACGCGGGCCCGCCCGGCCCGCCCGGCAGCGCGCCCCAGCCCAACGCCCCCACCAGCAGCGCGGTGCCCCAGTGCGGGGGCGGCGCGGACCCGTCGTCGAACAGCCCGGGATCGATCTCCCGCATCCGCTGCTCGGCCCCCGCCAGCACCTCGGCCACCACGGTGGGCCCGCGCCGCCCGTCCAGCGCCTCCGGCCGCCGGGCCCCCTCGGCCACCGCGTCCACCTCGCGCACCAGGCCCGCCAGCGCGGCCACGCCGGAGGCCAGCAGGTCGCGCCGTGGGCCACCGTTGTCCAGGAACACCTCGCCGGTCACCCCGTCCAGCAGCACCAGGCTCCCGCCGGCGGCGAACGGCGTGCAGTACTCCGTCTCCCCGAGGACGAACAGCCGCTCCGCCTCCGCCGGGAACGCCGTCAGCTCCCCGTCGCCGAGTGCCTCGAAGTCCAGGAACGCCCCGGTCGCCGGAAGCCCCTCCCGCACCAGGAACTCCCGACTCCCCGCGTGCACCACCTCACCCGGCAGCTCCGCCGCCCGCACAAACCCCACGTGCCCCAACCCTTTCCCTGCCTGCCCCGTGACCCACAGACCCTAGCGGCCCGGCCCGACAACACCGAGGACTCCCGGGCGGGGGAGGGGTGCGGCGGCGGGTCGGTGTGAGCGGCCGGCCGGGGGCGGGGTGGGTTCGGTTGGTCGCTCGGGGCGCTCGCCGCGTGTGGGCGGAGGGGAGCGCGCTTGGGCGGCTCACGGTAGCGCGGCCCCGTCGACGTTCCAGTGCTCGGGCAGGTCCGCGTCGCAGAAGACGCAGGCGTAGTGCTCCTCGCGGACGAGGTTGCACCGGGCGCACCGGGGGCAGCGGCGGAAGACCACCGCGTGGGTGAAGGCGTCGGGGTGCGGCAGCCCGAGGCGGGCGAGGGCGGTGGCGACGGCGGGCCAGGACGTGGTGTCGGGGCAGTAGCCGGTGGAGTGGTTGCTGACCGTCTCGACCTCCCATCCGTCCGGTGACCGCCGGAACCCGATCTCCCCGGCGCTCAGCACCAACTCCCCGCCCGCACAGTCCACATGCTCGCTGCGGCGCGGAGCGAGCCGCAGCGCGCCGCCGAGGTCGACCACGAAGGTGAACGGTTCGGCGAGCTCCTCCGCCGACCGCCCCTCCACCCAGGCGGCGAACTCGCCCACCGTCCGCGACCGTTGACCGCCACCACCGGTGCCGTCGCCCGCCGCCCACAGCTCCGGCGGCCCCACGTACCGGTACGCCCTCCCGAAGCCGTCCGCCACCTCCGCCTCGATTCCGCGCCCGGCCAGCCGCGCCCGCCAGTAAGCCATCTCTACGGCTGTCCCGCTGAGGCCGAAGTCCCGCAGCTCGTCGAGGAGTTCCCGCGCCTGCCGGAGTGTGATGCCCGCTCCTTCGCGGAGCGTCCGCAGCGCGGCCACCGGGTCGGTGAGCGGCCCGGTGAGCCGGAGCCGGGCCGGTCCGTGGGTGGTCAGCAGCGTCTCGCGGACGTCCTGGGGTGCGGCCTCCGGGCCCGCGTCCTCGCAGCAGGCGGCGCCGCACTGCGGGCAGAAACGCTCGGCGTCCCACCACAACTCCCGTCCGTGCAGGAGGAACTGTCCGAAGCTCCGGACCGCGTCGCCGCCGCAGTCCGCGCACCGGACGGTCACCCTCGCGCCCTGCTCCGTACCCGTCACGCCGGAGGTCCCCATGCCCGAAATCCTAGGGAGCCGCTTCGCTGCCGCTCCACCCGGTCCGTAGAGTGCGGGGATGAAGCGCTACCTGCTGACCGGCACCCCGGGGGCCGGGAAGACGGCGATCCTGCGGTGGCTGGAGTGGGCGGGCCATCCGGTGGTCGAGGAGGCCGCGACGGACGTCATCGCGCTGCGGCAGGCCCAGGGCGATCCGGAGCCGTGGACGGACCCGTCGTTCGTGGACGCGGTGGTCGACCTGCAGCGGCGACGGCAGGAGGGGGCCGTCGGCCGACCGGGGGAGGTGCGGTTCTTCGACCGCTCGCCGGTGTGCACGTACGCCCTGGCGGTGTACCTCGGCCATCCGGTGACCCGGGCCCTCACCCGGGAGCTCGACCGCATCCGGGAGGCGGGGGTGTACGAGCGGCGGGTGTTCTTCGTGGAGAGCCCGGGCTTCGTCACCCCGTCCGAGGCCCGGCGCATCTCGTACGAGGAGTCGCTGCGGTTCGAGCGGATCCACCGGGAGGCCTATGCCGGGTTCGGGTACGTGTGCGTCCCGATCGCCCCGGGGTCCCTCGCCGACCGGGCGGCGACCGTGGTGCGGCACGTCGGCGCGGACGCGGCCCCGCACGAGAGCTGACGGCCCCGGCCCCCTCGGCCCTCCAGTCCTCTCGGTCCCTCCGACTTTCCGGCCCCTCCGGCTCTCCGGTCCCCTCCGGCTCAGGCCAGGCCGCCGGCCTGCCGGGCCGCCTGCTCCACGCGGTCGTGGTGGGACCGCCACCAGTCGGCGTCGCCGGGGGCGGTGTTGGCGCCGTCGGAGCGCTGGCCGGTGGCGCCGTCCACGAGTTCGCGGACCAGGTCGGCGTGTCCGACGTGGCGGTGGGTCTCGGCGATCATGTGGACGAGTACCCGGTGCAGGGTCTGTTCGTGGCCGGCGCCGAACGGGACCTTGCCGACGGCGTCCAGCGGCAGGGCCTCGATGGTGGCGTCGGAGTGTGCCCAGACCCGCCGGTAGCGCCCGGTGATCTCCTCGGTGCTCTCGTCCGCCCGCGCCCACAGGTCGCCGTTCGGCTCGGTCCCGCCGGTGATCCACACGGGGGCCGGTTCGGGGAAGGGGCGGCCGAAGGTGTCGCCGAAGTACAGGGCCTCGGCGCCGGTGACGTGCTTGACCAGGCCCAGCAGGTTGGTTCCGGTGGGGGTGAGCGGGCGGCGCAGGTCGTACTCGGAGAGGCCTTCGAGCTTCCAGAGCAGGGCGTCGCGGGCGTCCTGGATGTAGATCCGAAGGTCGGTCTTGTCATCTGTCACGGTCATGGGATCAGTCTGCTGATCACGGAATGCCTGTCCATCGATTTCCCGCTCCGCGAACCTCTGGCCAGGAGTCAACTCGTGCCAGGATCAACTCCGTTCGCCCAGGGCCGGATCCCTGGCCGAACCCCCGGTCGGACCCCTGGAGGAGCAGCCATGACAGACGACCCCTGGTCCTGGGACGAGACGCTGTTCGCCGGAACGGCCGCCCACTACACCCGCGGCAGACTCCCGTACGCCCCCGGACTGGCGGAGGCGCTGGCCGAAGCGCTGGGGCTCGACGGGCGGGGGCGGCTGCTCGACGTGGGGTGCGGGCCGGGCACGCTGGCGCTGGGCCTGGCGCACCTGTTCGGCGAGGTCGTCGGAGTGGACCCGGACGCCGGGATGATCGCCGAGGCGCGCCGGGCCGGTGCCGCGGAGCCCAAGGCCACCTGGGTGCGGGCCCGGACCGAGGAACTGCCGTCGGGCCTCGGTACCTTCACACTGGCGACCTTCGGCCAGTCCTTCCACTGGATGGACCGCGACCTGGTGGCGGCGACCGTACGGCGCGTGCTGCGGCCCGGCGGCGCCCTGGCGCACGTCTCGGACCTGAAGGGCGAACCGCGGCCCACCGAGGGGCTGCCGCACCCGCCGGTCCCGTACGCCGCGATCGGCGAGCTGGTCCGGCACTACCTCGGCCCGGTCCGCCGCGCCGGGCAGGGGCTGCTGCCGCACGGCACGCCGGACGGCGAGGCCGCCGTCCTCGCCCGGTCGGGCTTCACCGGCCCGCAGCGGATCGTCGTCCCGGGCGGGCGACCGCTGGAGCGCACGGCCGACGAGGCGGTCGCGGGCGTCTTCGCGCTCTCCTCCTCGGCCCCGCACCTCTTCGCGGAGCGCCGCCCGGCCTTCGAGTCGGACCTCCGCGGCCTCCTCGCCCGGACCTCGCCGTCGGGGCTCTTCTCGGAGCGGCAGCCGAGCAGCGAGGTGTTCATCTGGCGCACCGCAGAGGAGCGTTGACGGTCCGGTCCGGTCCGGTCCGGTCCGGGACGCGGGACACCGGAGGCCGGAGACCGGACAGGAGGGCCGCCCCCGCCCAGACCCCCGTCGACGCTCTCGCCGCCGGCGCAGGGGAGCGGAGCAGCCGGGGAACGGTCAGCGGACGACGTCGAAGACCTGCTTCTGCAGGCCGTTCCCGTACACCTCGTGCTCGACCAGCTTCAGCTTCTGGGTGTCCTTGTCCGTCGTGCTGAACAGGCGCTTGCCGGCGCCGAGCAGCAGCGGGAAGACGAGCAGGTGGTAGCGGTCGATCAGACCGGCGTCCGAGAGGGCGCGGTTCAGGGCGGCGCTGCCGTGGACGATGATCGGGCCGCCCTCGGTCTCCTTCAGCGCGGCGACCTCGTCGAGCGAGCGCAGGATGGTGGTCCCGCCCCAGTTCGGCACCAGGTCGTCCTCGGTGAGGGTGGTGGAGACGACGTACTTCGGCAGCGTCTTGTAGCGGGCGAACTCCGGCATGTCCGGCCACACCGGGCTGAACGCCTGGTAGCTGACCCGGCCGAGCAGCATCGCGGTGGCCTCCTCCTGCTCCCGCCCCTTGATCTCGAACGCCTCGGGGAGGAACTCGATGTCCTTGAAGGTCCAGCCGGAGTTGCGGTAGCCGGGCTCGCCGCCGGGGCCCTCGACGACGCCGTCGAGCGAGATGAAAGCGGTGCTGATCAGGGTGCGCATGGGTGGTTCCTCGGTTCTCGTGCGGATCTGGAGCGGTCGGGCCGGTCGGGGCGGGTAAGTCGGCCGGGTCGGGCCGGCCGGGTCGGGCCAGGGAGGTCCGAACGGCCGGAAGGAGCAGGTCAGCCGAGGACCCCGGACAGCCACTGCTGCCAGGCGGCCTCGGCCCCGTCCGGAGCCGGGCCGAAGAGGTGGTGGAACATCAGCATCAGGCCGGAGCCGTGGTGGAAGGTGTAGAGCCCGTCGGCGGTGCGGACCTCGAAGCGTTCGTCGTCCGCCCAGGCCACCTCGCCGTCCAGCGGGGGCAGGCCCGCCGGTTCGCCGTGGACCCGCGTGCCCGCGGTGACCGGGAGCGGCAGCGACAGGGCGTGGGCGAGGAGGGCCCGGACCTCCGGTTCCGGCCGGCCGGCCGACGGCGCGGCGGCGAAGACGGGAACGGCGGTGCGCCCGGGGAAGTGGGTGAGGTACTCGCGCAGCGTGTGGAGGTGGAAGGGCCAGCCGCGGCGCAGCGCGTCGTACTCGTCCTGCCAGTCGTCGCCGAGCAGGCCGCTGTGGACGACGCGGAGCACGGTGGCACCGCCGTCCCGGCCCTCGATCAGGTACTCGAAGGCCATGAACCGGCCGTCCTCGCCGGCGGCCGTACGGGTGGCCAGGCGCTTGCCGGGCTCGTAGGCGGTGACGACCGCCTCCGCGCGGTGGCCCCCGGTCTCCATGACGGCGGTGCCGCCCTCGCGCGGGTCCAGTTCGTTGCGGCCCATGAACCAGGAGTCGATTCCCGGTCCGGTGGCGATCGCCTCCCAGACCTGTTCCGGGCTCGCCGGGAGGGAGGTCTCCAGCTCGATCTCGAACGGGTGGGTCATCGTGGGTTCTCCTGGTTCGGTGCGGTTCCGGCGCCTTCTGCCGCGCTGCCGGCGGCGTCGGCCTCCGGCCCGGTCCCGGCCGGTCCGGCCCCGGTCCCGGCCGCCCCCGCCTCCGCCCCGGGCTGTGCGGCGGGGATCTGGTGGAGTCCGACCACCACCCGGTGGCTGCGGCCCCCGGGGGCGGACTCGTCGTGGTAGCGGCTGACGAGGGCGGCCACGGACTGGGCCAACTCCTCGGCGAAGGCGGCCCGGTCGGCCGCGGAGGCGAACCGCACCTGCGCGTCGATGCCGAAGGTGGCGACCCGCCGCCGGGCCCGGGAGGCGCCGGTCAGCAGGGACCCGACCTCCTGCACCAGCCGGGAGCCGAGCGCCAGCAGCCAGCGGGCGGAGAGCTGGTCGGGGGAGCGGGCGGGGTCCGGGCTCACGGCGGCCAGGACGTTGGGGGAGATCACGTAGGAGGCCGCGGTGGCGCGGTACACCCGTTCGGTGACGTTGCCCTTGCGGCGCTCCTCGGCGAGTTCGACGAGGCCGTGCCGCTCCAGTTCCTTCAGGTGGTAGTTGACCTTCTGCCGGGGCAGCCCCAGCCGGGCGGCCAGCATGGCGGCCGAGCCGGGCTCGGTCAGGGCGGCGAGGAGGCGTGACCGCATGGGGTCCAGCGAGGCCTCGGCCGCAGCGGGTTCTTCGATCACGGCGACTTCCAGCACCGTTCCAGCATCCAACCGACAAAAAAATTTGTCAAGGAAAAAACGCTTGTCGGTAATCCGGTCGGGCGAGTGCCGCCGCCCGACCGGCGGAACACGGGGTCGCGGGGCGGAGGCCCGGACTTCGTCGGGGCGAGCCCTCCCGCTGCCCCCTTCGGTGCCCGCCGCCCTTCCGCCCCGCCGCCCTCCGGTGGGAGCCACTCAGACGGTGGAGCCCGTGACCGCCGACCGCGCCTCCTCCCCGTGCTCGTCGTGGCGGTCGGCGGCGGCCAGCTTGCACCGGCCGTCCTCGCAGGAGCGCTGGAGGCGGCCCCGCGAGACGGTCTGCGCCAAGCCGATCGCCCAGCACGTCGGGCAGCCGCGCAGGGCGAGCAGGCCGACCGGCAGGAGGGCCAGGCCGACCGGCCCGACCGCCGGGACGAGGGCGACCGAGCCGATCAGCGAGCCGATGCCCACCACGCCGCGCACGACGTGTTCGGTCAGGGACTTGCTCGCGAAGTCGGGGCCCCCGGGTCCGGTGGCGGCTCCGGTCATCGTGCCGGGCTTCGTTCCAGTCATCGTTCCCTCCACGGGCGGATTCAGGTGGTGGGCCGCAGTGTCCGGTGGACCGCCGAACGGGCCCGGTGCAGACGGGACTTCATCGCCGCCGTGCTGAGGCCCAGCGCGTCGGCGACCATCCGGCCGCTGTGGCCCTGGACGTCCCGCATGATCAGCACTCGGCGCTGGTCGGGGGGCAGGGCGGCGACCGCGGCCGCCACCGTGCCGGCTTCCAGGCGGCGCAGGGCGGCCTCCTCGGCGGAGTCCACGCAGACGTCCTGTCGCAGCGGCGCGCCGTGGTCCCGCAGCCGGGTCCGTGCGCGCCGGAGGCACTCGTTGCGGACGATGCGGAACATCCAGGACGCCAGGGCGCCGGAGGCCCGCAGCATCCCGATCTTGCGGTACAGGATGATCAGGGCCTCCTGCGCCGCGTCCTCCGCGTCCTCCGGGGTGGCGCAGAGGGAGCGGGCGAACCGCTGCACATTGGGGTGCGATCCCGACACCAGCGCGGCGATCGAGTCGACGTCGCCGGCCTGCGCGGCGGCGATCAACTGTTCGCCGGGCCAGGTCGATTCAGCCACGCCCGGCTCGCTTGCGCTTCACGGCCAGCATGCAGGTGCAGAGCAGCACCAGGGCGACGGCGATGCCGATTCCGATGATCATCACTACCTCCGGATCCCGTGCCCGACGTTTGTCGGAACGTTTATAAGAGGCGCCGGTCGCTCCAAAGGATTCGGCCCGCGCCGCGGAAAGTCGTCCGGGTTCCCGGCGGGGCGCCGACGGCCGTGCCACGGCCCGTACGGCCTGCGCGAGCGGCCGGGTGCACGGAGAGTTGTGACCGGTCGAGGTAGTTGTCACCAAGTGGTCGAGATTGTTGTCACCTGCCTCGCCCGGTCACGGCGGTTGTCACCGCCCGGGGCAGCGAACCGGCTGGTCAAGGTCGGCGCCCCAACCTGGCGGGTGACGACCGTCGTGCGCATCACCAGAGCACTACGCCGGCCCGACGCCTCAGGAGACGCAGATCGTCCGCCTCGCCGCCCAGGGGATGTCCAACCGGGACATCGCCGCCCAGCTCTTCCTGAGTTCGCGAACGGTCGGCTGCCACCTCTGGAAGGCCTGTCCGAAGCTCGGCGTCGGCTCGCGCGGGGAACCGGCGGCGCTGGTTCGACGGTGGTGGTCCGAAAAAACCGGTTGCGGGGGAGCGCGGCCCAGATCACGATGTGCGGCATGTACCTGTGCTGACGACTGCCACGTAGCAACTCACCCCTACGCGATCGACCTCTGCGCCGAGCCACCGGCCCCGCGCTGAGTCGATGACACGCGCGCTCACGCGATCGACCGCCCTCGGCGCTCGGCCATGCCACATGCCGTCATACCACATGCCGTCATGCCGTCATGCCGTCATGCCGCCATGTGGCCATGCGGTCATGTCCCGAGGCGATGAGACGCGCCGTCGCGAGTTGCCACGGAGAGATACGACCTGTCGCGCGATCGACCTCGGGGCGCCCCGCCATGCGGCCACCCGCCCCGAGGCGATGACACGCACCCTCGTGAGCACTCGTCAGATCCCAGGAGCCCCGGCCGATCCAGCCGATCCGGCCTGCGCGCGTTCCTGCTGAACCAGGAAACAGACCACCATGCATACCGAACGCAAGGCCCGCTGGGCCGTGCGCCAGTCCGCGCTGCCCACCGCCGTCCGCAGCTGCCCGGACTGCTCCAGCATGCGGCACCGGCCCTCGGGCAAGATCCGTGTCAACGCCAACGGCAAGCTCCTCGACGTCTGGCTGCTGCTCAGCTGCGCGGGCTGCGACCGGACCTCGAAGGTGCCCGTCCACGAGCGCGTCCACACGTCGTCGCTGGAACCCGCCCGCAGGGAGGCGTACGAGAACAACGACCTCTCCGTGGTGCGGGAACTGACGATGAGTGCGTCGCTCGCCGCCAAGAACGGCTACAGCCTGGACTGGAGCGGCACCTGGGAGCTGGAGGTGCGCACGCCGCTCCACGCGATCGACGATCCGACCCCGCTGACGGTGCTGGTGAGCTTCGAGCTGCCGGTCCCGGTCCGGGTCGAACGCCTGCTCATGTCCGGCCTCGGTCTCAGCCGCAGCCGGGTCCGCCGGATGGTCGCGGACGGCCGCATCCGTCTGCCGCTCGCCCCGGACGCCAAGGCGCGCCGCGACTTCGAGCTGACGGTCCACGCTCCGGCGGCGACCTTGGCTCGGCTCGCGGCTCCGGTCGCGGCGACGCGGCGGGAGGCGGTGCGCGAACTCGGCGCCGCCGACGCCGTCGAGGCGCCGCTGCGTCTGTCGCGCGCGGTGTCCGGGGCGTAGGCCGACGGCTCGGTGCGGGGCGGTACCCGCGCGCGGCTCACGGACTCGCCGTTCGTGAGCCGCGCGGCGGGCTCCCGCGTGGTGGGTCCAGCCTCCTTCGACGACGCAGGTCACCGGGCTGTGTGCTTCTACCGTCACTACCCGCAGCCGGTGGCCGCGGTGTGGCGGCACCTGTCGCGCCCGACCCTGCTGCGGCGCCGGCCGGCTGCCGCCGACCGGTTGGATCCGGCGGAGGGCGGCGCGGTGGTGCTGCGCTGCCGGTCACCGATCCCGACGGCCGCGTGGTGACAGACATCGCGACCAGGTGACAACTCGCCGAGACCCGCCATCGGCAACGCACCGACCGGCTCGGCGAGCTCCGACCGATCGCTGCCGCCCTCGACGCCTGCGCACGCGACCTCGCTGCCGAAATCGACCAGCCGGGCACACCCCGAAACCCCTGACCGAGACCCCGACCGCGAGGTCCGCCGAACCCTGGAACCGTCCCCGGGTGAAGCGGTACCCAGGTCACCGGACGCGGTCACCGGCCCGATCACCCCGGGGCGACCGCCGCTGAGGCAGCACCCCCGGGGCCGGGGCGTTCGGCGCGTCGGGCCCGTGGTGGGTTGACCAGGTCGGACTTGAATCTTTGCGAACGAATGTTCGATCCTGGGGGTGTGCCCGTTTTCGAATCTGTTTTCGAATCCACCGCCGAGCAGCCCGCACGCCCCGTGCTCCGCCCGGTGGCGTCCCCGGCTGCCGCGCCGGGGGAGCGGGGGGAGCGGGGGGAGCCGCGGGAACGGGAGGAGCGAGAGGGACGGGCGACACCGGCCACCGGGCGGACGGCGGAGCCCCGGGGGCTGCTGCCGGTGCCGTCCGCGCTGCGGGAGGTGCTGCCCGACGCCGGGCTGCGCCGGGGGACGGCGGTGTCGGTGGCGGGCGGGGACACCGGGCTGCTGCTGGCGCTCGCCGCCGGGGTGAAGGAGACCGAGGGCGGCTGGGCCGCGGCGGTCGGACTGCCGGACCTGGGGCTGGCCGCCGCCGAGGGGTACGGACTGGACCTGCGGCGGCTGCTGGTCGCGGACGATCCGGGGCCGCACTGGGCCGAAGTGGTCTCGGTGCTGGCCGGCGCGGTCGAGCTGATCATGCTGCGCCCGGACGGGCCGGTGCCGCCGAAGCTGGCCGCCCGGCTGGCGGCGGTGCTGCGGCGCAGCGGCTGCGTGCTGCTGGTCGCCGGACCGTGGCCGGGCGCGGTGCTGCGGCTGGGGGTGCGCTCCGGGCGCTGGTTCGGGCTGGGCGACGGCCACGGGCAGCTCGTCGGCCGGCAGGTGGAGGTGGTGGCCGAGGGCCGCGGCTCGGCGGTGCGCAGCCGGACGGCCCGGCTCTGGCTGCCCGACGAGCACGGCGCGGTGCGCCCGCTCCAGGAACAGCCGCGACAGGGACGGCCGCAGCCGGTGGCGGAACCGGCGATGCCGGCACTACCAGCGCTACCGGCACTACCGGCGATACCGGCGGCGGAGCCGATGGCACCCCGCGTGGCGGCGGTGGTCTGAGATGGCGGACGACGGAACCCCCCGGGTGCTGGTGGTCTGGTGCCCGGACTGGCCGGTGGTGGCCGTCACCGGCGACGACCCGGTCGCGGTGACCGAGGGCGGGCGGATCCTCGCCTGCTCGGCGGGCGCCCGGGCGGCCGGGGTGCGGCAGGGGCAGCGGCTCAAGCTGGCCCAGCGGCTCTGTCCGGAGCTGGAGCTGCGCGACCGCGACCCGGAGGCGGAGACCCGCCGCTTCGAGCCGGTGGTCGCGGCGGTGGAGGCGTTCACGCCCCGGGTGGAGGTGATCCGTCCGGGACTGTGCGCGATCCCGGTGAAGGGCCCGGGCCGCTACTTCGGCGGCGAGGAGGCGCTGGCCGGCAAGGTCGGCAGAGCGGTGGCGGACGCCCTCGGACGGCCCCTCGTCCCGGACGCCGTCCCGGGCGCGGTGGCCGTCGAGGCCCGACCGGCAACCGCATCCCTACCCGAAGCCGCCCCGCAGACCCGGACCGCTCCGGCCGAAGCCGCCCCGCAGGCCCGGGTCGGTGTCGCCGACGGCCTGTTCGCCGCCGTGCTCGCCGCCCGGGCCGGGGTGCTGGTCCCGGCCGGCCGGACGGCGGAGTTCCTCGCCCCGTACCCGGTGAGCGCGCTGGGCGACGAGACGCTGGCCGAACTGCTGGGGCGGCTCGGCCTGCCCACCGTCGGGGCCTTCGCCGCCCTGCCGGCCGAGTCGGTCGCGGACCGCTTCGGCCCGTCCGGGACGGTCGCGCACCGGCTGGCCCACGGCTTGCAGCCGCGCCCGCTGGTGCCGCGCGACGAGGAGCCGGACCTCGCCGTCGAGCAGCGCTTCGACCCGCCGGAGCCGCTGGCCGAGCCGCTGGTGTTCGTCGCCCGCACGCTGGCCGAGCAGTTGCACCGGCGGCTGGCCGGGGCCGGGCTGACCTGCCGCCGGGTGGCCGTCGAGGTGGCCTGCGCGGACGGTCGGACGGCCTCCCGGCTGTGGCGGCACGAGGGCCGGTTGTCCGCGACGGCGCTGGCCGAGCGGGTCCGTTGGCAGCTGCAGGCCTGGCAGGGCGCGGGCACCTTCGCCGGCAACGGGGAAGGCGGGGAGGACACGGGCTTCACCCTGCTCCGGCTGGCCCCCGACGGCCTCTCCCCGGACCAGGGCCGCCAGCTCGCGCTGTGGGGCCAGGCCGTCGCGGACGACCGGGTGGAGCGCGCGGTCGCCCGGGTGCAGGCGGTGCTCGGCCACGCGGGGTTGCGCCGGATCGAACCGGCGGGTGGGCGCGGCCCTGGCGAGCAGGCGGTCAAGGTGCCGTGGGGCGAGCCGTACGAGGCGGCGGTGGCGGCCGACGCGCCCTGGCCGGGGCGGCTGCCGGAGGTGTGGCCCGCCGTGGTGCTGCGGGAGCCCGCGCCGGTGCGGGTGCTGGACGGGGCCGGGCAGCCGGTCACGGTGGACGGCCGGGCGGGGGTGTCGGCCCGGCCGGTCCTGGTCGTGGTCCGGGGCCGGGAGGAGCGGGTGGACGGCTGGACCGGTCCCTGGCCGGCGGTCGAGTACTGGTGGGACCAGTCGCTGGCCCGGCGCCGGGCGCGGTTCCAGGTCGTGGTGGGCGGTGGCCGGGCGCTGCTGCTCACCGTGGAGGGAGGTGCCTGGTACCTGGAGGCCGGCTACGACTAGCGGCCGGCCCGGACCCGGGGGGAGTGGAACGAGCACGAGAACGACGAAGGCAACCCCGATGGGCTTCACCAGCCACCCCACCCTCCCCTGGAGCGAGCTGCACCGCCGGCTGACCGGTGCGGCGCCGGACCGCACGGTCGTCCCGCTGCGCCGCCCCGCTCCCGAGCTTCCCCCTGCTCCCGAGCCTGCCCCCGCTCCCGAATCCCCTCCCGCTCCGGCGGAGCCCGAGCTGGGGACCGGCCCGGGTAGGGCCGCCGAGCCCTGGGCCGAGCTGCACGTCCACTCCGCCTTCAGCTTCCTGGACGGCGCCAGCGACCCGGAGGACCTGGTCGCCGAGGCGGTCCGGCTGGGCGTGGAGAGCCTCGCGATCACCGATCACGACGGCCTGTACGGGGCCGTCCGGCTCGCCGAGGCGGCCCGGGGTACGGGCCTGGCCACCGTGTTCGGCGCCGAGCTGACCGTTCGCGAGGGCGGGGCGGAGGAGCACCTGTTGGTCCTCGCCCGCGACCCGGCCGGCTACCGCCGCCTCTCGGCCGCGATCGCCGCCGCCCAGCTGGCCGGCGGCGCCAAGGGCAGCCCGGTGTACGACCTCGCGGCGCTCGCCGGGGCGCACGACGGCCACTGGGCGGTGCTCACCGGCTGCCGGCTCGGCCGGGTCCCCGCCGCGCTGCCCGACCGGGGCGAGGCCGAGCGTCGGCTCCGTACCCTCACCGAGGCGTTCGGCCGCGAGAACGTCCACGTCGAGCTGATCGACCAGTGGCTGCCCGGCGACGACCGGCGCAACGACGCCCTCGCCGCCCTCGCGGCGACGGCGCGGCTCCCCGTCGTCGCCTCCACCAACGCCCACCACGCCGGCCCCGCCCAGGGCCGCCTCGCGCAGAGCCTCGCCGCGCTGCACGACCGCCGCACCCTCCAGGACGCGGTCGGCTGGACCAGGGCGGCCGGCACCGCGCACCTGCGCTCGGGCCGCGAGATGGCCGGCCGGCTGGCCCGCTTCCCCGGGGTGCAGCGGGCCACCGCCGAACTCGGCCGGGCCTGCGCCTTCGACTTCGCCCGGCTGGATCCGGAGCTGCCCGGTTTCCCCGTGCCCGAGGGCGAGAGCGAGATCAGCCACCTGCGCGCCCTGGTCGCGGCCGGCGGCCCGGGCCGCTTCGGCCCCGGCAACGCCGCCGCCCGCCGCCAGCTCGGCAGGGAGCTGGACGTGATCGAGGACCTCGACCTGGCCGGCTACTTCCTGATCGTGCACGACATCGTGGACTTCTGCCGGAGCCGGGACATCTGGTGCCAGGGCCGCGGCTCGGCCGCCAACTCGGCGGTCTGCTACGCCCTCGGGATCACCGCCGTCGACCCGATCCACTACAAGCTGCTGTTCGAACGCTTCCTCTCCACGGCCCGGGACGGGCCGCCCGACATCGACCTGGACATCGAGAACCGCCGCCGCGAGGAGGTCATCCAGTACGTCTACGGCCGCTACGGGCGCGAGCACGCCGCCCAGGTCGCCAATGTGATCACCTACCGGCCCCGGCTGGCGATCCGCGACGCCGCCCGGGTGCTCGGCTACCCGCAGGGGCAGGTGGACGCGTTCAGCCGGCAGACCGACTTCCGCTCGGCCCCCGGCGCGGACGCCGTCATCCCCGCCGACGTGCTCCAGCTCGCCACCCAGCTGCACGGCCTGCCCCGGCACCTGGGCATCCACTCGGGCGGCATGGTGCTCACCCGGGAGCCGATCGGCGAGATCTGCCCCACGGAGTGGGCCCGGATGCCCGGGCGCTCCGTGCTCCAGTGGGACAAGGAGTCCACCGCCGGCGCCGGACTGGTGAAGATCGACCTGCTCGGCCTCGGCATGCTGGCCGCCCTGCACGACGCCTGCGACCTGGTCGCGGAGCACCACGGTCTGCGCTACGACCTGGCCACCATCCCGGACGACGACGAGGGCGTGTACGCGATGCTGCGCCGGGCCGACACCGTCGGCGTGTTCCAGGTCGAGTCCCGGGCGCAGATGGCGACCCTGCCCCGGCTCAAGCCGGACCACTTCTACGACCTGGTGGTCGAGGTCGCGCTGATCCGCCCCGGACCGATCCAGGGCGGCTCCGTCCACCCGTACCTGCGCCGCCGCGCCGGGGCGGAGCCGGCCGGCTGCCCGCACCCGCTGATGGAGAACGCGCTCGGCAAGACCCTGGGGGTGCCGCTGTTCCAGGAGCAGATGATGCAACTCGCCATCGACTGCGCCGGGTTCACCCCGGCCGAGGCCGACCGGCTGCGGCAGGCGATGGGCGCCAAGCGCTCGCACGAGCGGGTCGCCCGGCTGCGCGACCGGCTGCTGGGCGGGATGGCCGAGCGCGGCATCCCGCCCGAGGTGGCGGAGGACGTCTACGGCAAGATCGAGGCCTTCTCCAACTACGGCTTCCCGGAGAGCCACGCGATCAGCTTCGCCTACCTGGTGTACGCCAGCGCCTGGCTGAAGCACCACTTCCCGGCGGCCTTCACCTGTGCCCTGCTGGCCAACCAGCCGATGGGCTTCTACTCGCCGCTCAGCCTGGTCGCGGACGTCCGCCGGCACGGCGTGCGGGTGCGCGGGGTGGACGTCAACGCCAGCGGGGCGCGGCCCACCCTGGAACCGTACCGGGGGCCGACCCCCGGGCCGCCGCTGACGGCAGGGCGCCCGCAGCCGGCGATCCGGCTCGGCCTGGAGACGGTGCGCGGCATCGGCACCCCGCAGGCCGAGGCGATCGTGGCCGGGCAGCCGTACGCGGACCTGGAGGACTTCGCCCGCCGCACCGGCCTGCCCGGGCCCGCCCTGGAGGCGCTGGCGACGGCCGGGGCCTTCGACTGCTTCAGGTTGACGAGGCGTCAGGCGCTGTGGGCGGCAGGGGCGTTCGCCGGGATATCGGCCGATCTGATCCCCGGCACCACGCCCGGCACCGAGGCGCCGGAGCTGCCCGGGATGAGCCCGGTCGAGGAGACCATCGCCGACCTGTGGGCCACCGGCACCTCCGCCACCAGCCACCCGCTCCAGCACCTGCGCGCCCGGCTGGAGCGCGGCGGCGCCCTCTGCGCCGACCGGCTCCCGGACGTACCGCCGGGAACGGCGGTGGTGGTCGGCGGCCTGGTCACCCACCGGCAGCGGCCGCCGACGGCCGGCGGGGTGCTCTTCCTCAGCCTGGAGGACGAGACCGGGCTGATCAACGTGATCTGCAACCGCCCGGTCTGGGAGTCCCAGCGCCGCACCGCCCTGGACCGGGCCGGGTTGCTGGTCCACGGGTACATCGAGCGCGACCGGGGCGCCACCAACCTGATCGCCACCCGGCTCGCCCCGCTCCGGATCGGCCTCTGAGCGGATCGGTCCCTACGCCTGCGCCTCCGGCTGCCGCCCCTTGCCCGGCGCTCCGGCGAAGGCCTGGGCGATCGGGAGCCAGGCGGTGGCGACCGGCCCGGTGGCGGTGAGGGCGAGGTCGTCCCGGTGGCGGCGCTGGGTCACCAGCAGGCAGAAGTCCAGGGCGGGGCCGGACACCACGTCCTCGGCCCCGGTCGGGCCGATGGACCAGGTCCCGCCGTCCGGCGCGGTCAGGTCGAGCCGGACCGGCTGCTCGGGCGCGGGCAGTCCGTGCAGGGTGAAGGCGAAGCCCAGGGTGCGCAGCCCCAGGTGGGCGATGTGCCGCAGCCGGTCGGTGGGCTCACGGGTGGCGCCGAGTGCGTCCGCGACGTCCTGGCCGTGCGCCCAGGTCTCCATCAGCCGGGCGGTGGCCATCGAGGCGGGCTTCATCGGCGGGCCGAACCAGGGCAGCCGGACGTCGGCCGGGGCGGCGGCGAGTGCGGCCAGCACCTGCGCCCGACCGGCCCGCCAGCGGGCGAGCAGTGCCGCGGGCTCGGCGGCCGCACCCGTGCGGGCGCCCTCCTCGACCGGGTCGGCGCCGGCCGCCACCAGCTCGGTGAAGCGCCCGCCGAGCGAGGTGCCGAAGCCCTCCGGGTCGCGCGCGGCCAGGGCCGTCCAGTCGTCGGTCCAGGCCAGGTGGGCGATCTGGTGCGCCACCGTCCAGCCCTCGGCGGGCGTCGGGCGGGCCCAGCCCCCGGCGGGCAGTCCGGCGACCAGGTCGTCCAGCACCGCGCTCTCGTCCCGCAGGTCCGCCAGCAGTCCGCCCAGGACGTCGCCCGGGGTGTTCGGGTCGGTCATCGGTTTCCCTCCGGTCGAAGGCGGTTGCCGTCCGGCAGTTGCTACCCGCCGGTAGCGTACGGGCGCACCCTATGCCCGCCCGGCCGCCGGTGTCCGCGACTCCACGAAACACGCATGTCAGGACTCTCGCCACCGGCCCCACCGCGTGTGACAATTCCGCGATGACCAGGGCTGCGGACCCCCACCTTGCGCAACCCGTCGCCGACGCTGCGCGACCCGACGACCCCGAACTGGCCGCGCGCGCCGCCGAGCTGGTGCGGGACGCCGTGCTCGGTGACCTCGCCCGCCGGGTGGTGGCCGAGTGCGGCGCCGACGTCGGCCTGGTCGGCGTGCCCGAGCCGCTGCCCGGCAGCCGCCCCGACAGCGAGGGCATGGTGCTGCGGCACTGGGCCGGCACCCGGGCCGACCTGCTGCACGACGTCCCCGTCCCGGCCGGACTCGGCCTCGGCGGCCGGGCGCTCGCCGAACGCGCGCCGACCTGGGTGCCCGACTACCGTGCGGCGACGACGATTTCGCACCACTACGACGCGGCCGTGGCCGCCGAGGACCTGTACGCGATGCTCACCGTCCCGCTGATGGACGGCGGCACCGTGCACGGCGTGGTGTACGCCTCGCTGCGCACCGTCGTCCCGTTCGGGGACGTGCGGATCTCCGCGGTCGGCACGCTGGCGAGGGCGGCGGCCCGGGCGCTCGCCGGGGCCGCCGCCTGGAGTCGCGAGCGGCCCCGGAAGGACGCCCCCGTACCGCCGTTGACCCCGCGCGAGCACGAGGTGCTGCGCTGGGCGGCGACCGGCCGGACCAACCCGGAGATCGCCGCCCGACTGGGCCTGACCTGCAACACGGTGACGGGCTACCTCAAGTCCGCGATGCACAAGCTCGGCGTCCGCAACCGGACCGAACTCGCCCTCGCGGCGAGGGAGTCGGGGCTCGTCAGTTGACCTGGCGCTCCCGCCCGGTCCAGTACGGCTCGCGCAGCCGGAACTTCTGCAGCTTCCCGGTGGCGGTGCGCGGCAGGGCGTCCCGGAACTCCACCGTGGTGGGTGACTTGTAGCCGGCCAGCCGCTGCTTGCAGTGCGCGATCAACTCGGCCTCGGTGACCTCCTCGTGGCCCTCCCGGAGCACCACCAGCGCCTTCACCGTCTCGCCCCACTTCTCGTGCGGCACGCCGATCACCGCCGTCTCGGCGACCGCCGGGTGGTCGTACAGGCAGTCCTCCACCTCGATCGAGGAGACGTTCTCCCCGCCGCTGATGATGACGTCCTTCTTGCGGTCGGAGATGGTCAGCTGCCCGTCCGTGAGGGTGCCGCCGTCGCCGGTGTGGAACCAGCCGTCCCGCAGTGCCTCGGCCGAGGCCTCCGGCTGCTGCCAGTAGCCGTCCAGCACGGTGTTGGAGCGCACCAGCACCTCACCGGAGGGATCCACCCGCAGCTGGGTGCCGAGCGCCGGGGCGCCCGCCTGCACCAGCTTCTCGGCCCGTTCGGCGGCCGGCAGCGCGTCCCACTCGGCCCGGGTGCGGTTGACCGTGACCGCGGGGGAGGTCTCGGTCAGGCCGTACAGCTGCATGAACTCCCAGCCCAGCTGTTCCTCGACCTGCTGCACCACCGAGGTCGGCGGCGGGGCGCCGGCCACGATCATCCGCACCCGGTCCCGGCCGGGCACCGGGCCGTCCAGGTCGGCGGCCGCGTCCAGCACCATCTGGACCACGGCCGGCGCGCCGGACAGGAAGGTCACCCCGTGCCGCTCGACCCGGCGCAGGATCTCCGCGCCGTCCACCTTGCGCAGCACGATGTGCCGGGCGCCCAGGCCGGTGAGCGAGAACGGCAGGCCCCAGCCGTTGGCGTGGAACATCGGCAGGGTGTGCAGGTAGACGTCCCGGTCGTTCGCGCCGTAGTGCAGGCCCATCAGCATCGCGTTCAGCCAGATGTTGCGGTGGGTGAGCTGAACGCCCTTGGGGCGGGCGGTGGTTCCGCTGGTGTAGTTGATGGTGGCGGTGTCGTTCTCGTCCACCGCGTACCGCCGCGGGGTGCCGTCGAAGTCGTACAGCACGGCGTCGCTGTCCGCGCCCAGCACGAACTTGTGCTTGGCCACCACCCCGTGCAGGGAGTCGGCGACCTCGGGGTCGACCAGCAGCACCGAGGCGCCGCTCTGCTCGACGATGTACGACACCTCCTCGGCCTTCAGCCGGAAGTTCACCGGCACCAGCACCCGGCCGTGTCCGCTCACCCCGAAGAAGGAGGTCAGCAGCCGGGCCGAGTTGTGCGAGACGACCGCGACCCGCTCGCCCGGCCCGACGCCGAGCCGGTCCAGCCCGGCGGCCTGGGCCCGGGCCAGCTCGGCGACCCTGCGGTAGCTCAGCTCGCCCCAGGATTCGGCCGGCTGCACCGGCTCGTCGACGATGCCGACCCGGTCGCCGTAGACCAGCTCGGCCCGGTCGAGGAAGTCCATCACGGAGAGTGGAATCTGCATGCGCCCACTGTCCTCCCCCGTCCGCGCCCTGCACACCCCCGAACGGGGGTGTCACCCGCCCGTGGGCGGCGGGCCGGTGTCAGCGGGCACCGGGCCGGTGCTCGTGGGCACCGGATCCGCCTCCCCGGCCGCCGTCAGCGCCGCCACCAGCCGGTCCCGGGCCTCCGTCTGGGCGGCGATCCGGCGCTCCAGCACCGCCAGCCGCTCCCGGGCGATCCCCAGCACCCGCGCGGACGGCCGGCCCGCCAGCACGTCCCCGTCCAGGCACCCCAGCAGCGGCCGGAGGTCCTCCAGGGTGAGCCCGGCGGCGACCAGCGCGCGGATGTTGCGCACCCGGACGACCGCCGACCCGCCGTACTCGCGGTAGCCGTTCGGCGCCCGCCCGGACTCGATCAGCCCGGCCTGCTCGTAGTGCCGCAGAGCCCGCACGGTACTGCCCGTCCGGGCCGCCAGCTCGCCGATCCGCACCGCCACCCGTCCCCTCCCGGTCAGCCCACCAGCGCGCCGCCGTCCACCGAGAACACTACGCCGGTCACGAACGAGGCCTGCGGCGAGGCCAGTTGGGTGATCGCCCAGGCCACCTCCGCCGGGCGGCCGATCCGGCCCAGCGGGGTGTGCTCGATCTGCCACCGCCGGATCGCCGCCCGCTGCTCGGGGCCGTACCCGGAGTGCTCGCCGATCGGCGTGTCGATCGCCCCGGGCGCCACCGCCACCACCCGGACCCCGCGCGGCGCCAGCTCCACCGCCCAGCTGCGGGTGACCGTCTCCAGCGCCGCCTTGCTCGCCGCGTACACCGAGTTGCCCGGCCAGCCCCGCTGCCCGACGGCCGTGCTGACGTTGACCACCACGCCCCGGCTCCGCTCCAGCTCGGGCAGCGCGGCCTGCCCGAGCAGCACCGGGGCGACCAGGTTGGTGGCCAGCAGCTCCTCGACGCCCGCCCGGTCGAAGTCGCCGAGGCCCTGCCGGCTCTGCACGATCGCGGCATTGTTGACCAGCACGTCCAGCCGCCCGAACCGTTCCACGGCCACCCGGACGATCTCCTCCGGCGCGTCCGGCCCGGTCACGTCCGCGGTCAGCGGCTCGATCAGCGCCGGGTGCGCGGCCGCCGTCCCGGCCAGCGGTTCGAGCCGCCGTCCCACCGCCAGCACCCGTGCCCCCTCGGCCGCGAAGGCCCGCGCCGTCTCCCGCCCGATCCCCGTCCCGGCCCCGGTGACCACCACGACCCTGCCCCGCGTCCCGCTCTCGTCGTTCATGGCCCCACCCTGCGACCCTGTCGCCAACGTCAGGGTCAAGCGGGAGCCCCGTCCGCCGCTCGCCGAACCCGGCGCTCGCCGAACCCGCCGCGAACGGCGGGCCCGGGCCCGCCGGTCGCGCCCCCGCCGGCGAGGAAGGTCGCAACCCACGGTCCAACCACCGGGGGCACAACCAGTCTCGTA
>NZ_JBHXEM010000005.1:108508-143113 GCF_042724755.1 Kitasatospora sp. NPDC127067
CCCAACCCCCGGCACACGCTGGCCCACCGTCGCCCCCGCGCCACCCCCCGCGCGCCCCCCACGGCCCCCCACCGGCGGGCGCTGTCCGGCCTTTGGCGCCCCGGCCTGCTAGGAAGGTCGCAACGCACGGTCCAACCACGGGGAGCACTCCCATGAACGACCAACGGTCCGGCCCGCTCTACGAGGCCGTCGGCGGCATCGACGCCCTGCGCCGGCTCAGCCGCACCTTCTACCGGGACGTCCTCGCCGACCCCCTGCTCGCCCCGGTCTTCGCCGACTTCACCACCACCCACATCGAGCGCGTCGCGGTCTGGCTGGCCGAGATCTTCGGCGGCCCGGCGGGCTACACCGGTGAACTGGGCGGTCACCAGGCGCTGCTCCGCGCCCACCTGGGCCTGGCCATCACCGAGGAGCAGCGGCTGCGCTGGATGGAGCTGATGGCCGAGGCCGTCCGCGCGGAGCTGCCCGAGGACGAGCTGCTGCGCCGCCGGGTGCTGGAGTACTTCGACTGGGGCACCAGGATTGCCGAGGACGTCTCCGCCTCCCCGGTCGGCACCGACCTCGGCGATCCCGGCCCGACCCCGCGCTGGGGCTGGGAGGGCCTCAAGTGACCGTCGCCGCACTGCCGATGGCCGACGGCCTGCTGCTGCGCCCCTTCGAGGGCGCCGACGCGCCGGCCCTGATCGAGGCCTACCGGGACGAGACCCTGCGCCGCTTCCTCCGTACCCTGGTGGACGACGCCGACCAGGCCGCGCACTGGCTGCGCGCCCAGGAGGAGGGCCGGGCGGCCGGCACCCGGTACAGCTTCGCCGTCCTGGACGGCCGCGAGCTGGTCGGCAACGTCGCGCTCAAGTACCCCGCCCCCGGCGGGGGGACGGCCGAGGTGGGGTACTGGACGGCCGCCCCGGCCCGCGGCCGGGGTGTGGCCCCGCGCGCGGTGGAGGCCCTCACCACCTGGGCCTTCGCCACCTTCGCCGAGGACGGCCTGCGCCGGATCGACCTGCTCCATGCGGGCGACAACCACGCCTCCTGCCGGGTCGCGGAGAAGAGCGGCTACGCCTTCACGGAGATCGTCCCGGCCTTCCCGCCGTACCCGCTGGACGGGCACCGGCACTCCCGGAAAAGGCTGGACGAAATCGAACGGTGCAGGTGAGAGTGGACGCATGGCTTCTCTGGTACGACATGTGACGATCGACTGCGCCGACCCGCACGCCCTGGCCGTCTTCTGGGCCCGGGCACTGGAGGGCACCCTGGGCGAGGACGACAACCCCGGTGACGACGAGGCGCTGGTGGACTCCGCCGGCGCCTCGCTGCTCTTCATCCGGGTACCCGAGGGCAAGTCGGTGAAGAACCGGACCCACCTCGACCTCCAGCCGCAGGACCGCGGCCGGGACGAGGAGGTGGAGCGCCTGGTCGCCCTGGGCGCCACCGTGCTGGCCGACCACCGCACCCCGGACGGCAAGGGCTGGGTCACCCTGGCCGATCCCGAGGGCAATGAGTTCTGCGTCGAGCGCAGCCAGGCCGAGCGGGTCGCGACCGGGGCCGCCTGACCGGTCGGGCCGGCCTCAGTCCGGCCACTCGCCCACGGCCGCCCGCCAGATCCATGAGGACTCGCGCGGGCGGCCGTTCAGTTCCCCGCGCCCGGTGCACCAGAGCAGGACCTCCGCCGGGTGGGCGGCCGGCTCCTGCGGCGCGTGCGGGAAGAGCCGGTCGAGCACGAGGCGGCACAGCTCGGCGGGCGGCCGCCAGGGCAGGCCGAGGCCGCTGGTGATGTCGTGGGTGTGCAGCAGGGTCTCGGCGACGCCCATGGCGGCGAAGCCGGACGGATCGCAGGGCCCGTGGTGGTAGGCGCGCAGCTCGGGCGGGGCGGCGTCCAGGGCGGTGGCGAGGAGCTGTCCGGCGGCGGTGACCACGGTGAGCACCTGGGCCGGGTCGGCCTCGGGCCGGACGGTGAGGTCCAGCGGCAGGTAGCGGTCCCGGGGGCGGGCGGCGAGCTGGCCGGCGTAGGCGAGCAGGTCGTGGGCGATGTGGGCGGCGGTGTCGCGGCAGCTCCACTCCAGGAGCCCGGCGGGCAGGTCCCAGTCGCGGTCCGCGGTGTGCGGGGCGAGGGCCGCCAGTGAGGCTTCCAGGGCGGTTCGTACGGCGTCGCCGTTGCGCATGATCACTCCTTCGACGGAGCGTCACACGATAAACCAGGCAGGGGGTCAGGGCAGCCCGGGCGCCCCGCCCGCCGTTCCTCGCGCGGAACCCCGGGAGGTTCCGCACGAGGGGTTCAGCCCAGCTGGATCGAGCGCTTGGCCAGGCCCATCCAGAACCCGTCGATGACGCTGCGCTGGCTGTCCAGGTCGCCCTCGCCGGCGCCGAGGGTGACGAACAGCGGGGCGAAGTGCTCGGTGCGGGGGTGGGCGAGGCGTCCGGCCGGGGCCTTGTGCTCGAAGTCGAGCAGCGCGTCCAGGTCGTGGGCCTCCAGGGCGCGCCGGCCCCAGTCGTCGAACTCGGCCATCACCGAGGTGATCCGGCCGTCGTTGCTGAGCGCCCGGAGGTTGTGGGTGAAGAAGCCGCTGCCGACGATCAGCACGCCCTCGTCGCGGAGCGGGGCGAGCTTGCGGCCGATCTCCATCAGCCGCTGCGGGTCGAGGGTGGGCAGCGAGACCTGGAGCACCGGGACGTCGGCGTCCGGGTACATCTCCACCAGCGGGACGTACGCGCCGTGGTCGAGTCCGCGCTCGGGGATGTCCTGGACGGGCGTGCCGGGGGCGCGCAGCAGCTTGCGCACGCGTTCGGCGAGTTCCGGTGCGCCGGGGGCGGCGTACTGGACCCGGTAGTAGTGCTCGGGGAAGCCCCAGAAGTCGTACACCAGCGGGACGGTGGTGACGGCGCCGAGGGCGAGCGAGGCCTCCTCCCAGTGGGCGGAGACCATGAGGACCGCCTTGGGCCGGGGCAGGTCGGCGGACCAGGCGGCCAGTTCGCCCGGCCAGACCGGGTCGTCGGCCAGCGGCGGCGCTCCGTGCGACAGGTACAGGGCGGGCATGCGCTCGGGGGCCGCGGTGCTCATGGCGTCCTCCTCGGGACCGTTCGACAGGGATAGTTCAAATTTGAACCGTCTACGGGATCGACGGTACACCTTCGTTCGAATTTGAACAACAGGAGTAGGCTTCACCCCATGCCCTCACTGAACGAACCCCGCTGGCTGGACCCGGACGAGGCGGCCGCCTGGCGGGGCTTCGTCGTCGCGAGCAACCTGCTGAACCGGCGGCTGGAACGCCAGCTCAAGGAGGACTCCGGGCTCTCCCACCAGCAGTACGAGATACTGGTGCACCTGTCCGCGGCCCCCGGCGGCTCGCTGCGGATGACCGAACTCGCCGACAAGCTGGTCACCTCCAAGAGCGGCCTGACCTACCAGGTCACCCAGCTGGAGCGGGCCGGCCTGGTCGCCCGCCGCTCCTGTCCCAGCGACGTGCGCGGCGTCATCGCCGAACTCACCGACCAGGGGCGGGAGGCGCTGCGCCAGGCCGCGCCCGGGCACGTCGCCCTGGTGCGCGAGCTGCTGATCGACGTGCTCACCCGCGAGCAGCTCGCCGTGCTCGCCGAGGGCCTCGGCACGGTCAGCGCCCGGCTGCGCCTGGAGGACGCCTAGCCTGCCGGAGGCCCCGGCGACCGACCCCGCCCCGGCTCCGGCGTCCTGCCTCGGCTCCGGCCCCGGCGTCCTGCCCCGGCGGGGTCGAGCGCCGTCGCCCGCTCCAGCAGCAGCTGCCGCTCCCGCTCGTTGCGGGTCAGCCCCGCCGCCCGCTCGAACTCCGCCCGGGCCTCCGCCACCCGCCCCAGCCGGGTCAGCAGATCGCCCCGCACGCTCGGCAGCAGGTGGTAGCCGCGCAGCGCCGGCTCCGCCGCCAGCTCGTCCACCAGCTCCAGTGCCGCGGCCGGGCCCCGGGCCATCGAGACCGCCACCGCCCGGTTCAGTGCCACCACCGGGGACGGCGACAGCGCCAGCAGCCGCTCGTACAGCGCGGCGATGGTCGCCCAGTCGGTGTCCTCGTACCGCCGCGCCTTGGCGTGGCAGGCGGCGATCGCGGCCTGCACCGAGTACGGCCCGGTTCCAGCCCGCTGCAGGGCGTCGAAGCCGCGCCGGATCAGCAGCCCGTCCCAGCGGGCCCGGCTCTGCTCGGCCAGCAGCAGCGGCCGACCGTCCGGGCCCGTCCGGGTGGCCGTGCGCGAGGCCTGGAACTCCAGCAGTGCGGCCAGCCCGTGCGCCTCCGGTTCCGCCGGGATCAGCGCGGCCAGCACCCGGGCCAGCCGCAGCGCGTCCTCGCACAGCTGGGGGCGGAGCAGGTCGTCCCCGGCGGTCGCCGAGTAGCCCTCGTTGAAGATCAGGTAGATGACCTCCAGCACCGAGGAGAGCCGCTGCGCCCGGTCCTCCCCGTACGGCACCTCGAACGGCACCCCCGCCTTCGCCAGCGTCCGCTTGGCCCGGACGATCCGCTGCGCCACCGTCGACTCGGGCACCAGGAAGGCGCGGGCGATCTCCGGCGTGGCCAGCCCGCCGAGCAGCCGGAGGGTGAGGGCGATCCGGGACTCCGCCGACAGCACCGGGTGGCAGGCGGTGAAGATCAGTCGCAGCAGGTCGTCGTCGATGTCCTCCGGCTCGGCCGGCTCCGGGGGCGGCACGTCCTGCGCCGACCGCCCCACCTCGGCGAGCTTGCGGGCGTAGACCTCCCGGCGGCGGACCAGGTCGATCGCCCGGTGCCGGGCGGTCGTCGTCAGCCAGGCGCCCGGATTGTCCGGGACGCCCTCCCGCGGCCACTGCTCCAGCGCGGCCACCAGTGCGTCCTGCGCCAGCTCCTCCGCGATGCCCACGTCCCGTACGATCCGGGCGACCCCGGCGATGATCCGGGCGGACTCGATCCGGAACGCCGTCTCGACGGCCGCCGCCGTGGTTCCTCGGGTAACAACCCTCTCCGTCACGGCCACCCATCAGAGCAGCCGCCGGAGAGGGGGGCAAGCACGGCCACGACGTTACTTCCGCGGCTCGGGCATCTCGTCGATCTGCCGGACCTCCGCCTCGACCTGCCAGTGCACCGGGTGGGCCTGCAGGAAGCGGCGGGTCCACTCCAGGGCCTCGGCGTGGTCCTTGCACTGGAGGACGGCGTAGCCGCCGACGACCTCCTTGGTCTCGGTGAACGGCCCGTCGGTGAAGCCGATCTTCCCGCCGGCCCAGGTCAGCCGGGTGCCCCGGGAGCTCGGGGTGAGGCCGGCCGTCTCCAGCATCACGCCGGCCTTGGTGATCTCCTCGAACAGGGCCCCCATCCGCTGCTCGAAGTCCGGGTCCGGCTCCCAACCCTCACGGGCCTGCTCGTCGATGCGGATCAGCGTCATGAAGCGCGGCATGGTGACTCCTCGGTCGTGCGGGCGGGGTCTCTCCCCGCCTCTCACCCCTGCGTCGAACCGGACGGTGCCTGATCGACATCCGTCGCGGAGAATCTTTCCGGCTCCTCCCGCTCCGCGCCCGGCTGCGCCCCGTCCGCCGTCCGCCCCGGGCGGTGTCCGCCCCGTCCGCCGGGCGCTGCGCTTCGACGGCGACTGAGCGCAGATTCCGGCCGTGCAGGGGTTTGCCATCGCAATTGCGGATGAATGGCGGCATTCACCCTGGCAGTTGCGAATGCCCGAGCGGCCCCTCGGGTAGTCCTCCTCGCGGGCCGCGGCGCCGTGGCCCGCGAGGAGGGAGCACCCATGACCCCGGCCAGACCCACCGTCCGACTCCACGGCCACCTCGACCGCCCCGCCGAGCTGACGGTGGCGCAACTGCGTGCCCTCCCCGCCCGCCGGGTCGAGGTCGGTTTCGACTGCCGGAGCGCGGGCGAGCAGCGCCACGGCTACGAGGGCCCGACGCTGCTGGACGTGCTGCGCGCCGCCCGCCCGCGGATCGACTTCTCCGGCCGCAAGCAGCGGCTGCGCTTCCTGCTCTCGGTGGCCGGCGCCGACGGCCACCGGGCGGTGGTCTCCTGGGCCGAGATCGACCCGGACTTCGGCGGCCAGCAGATCCTGCTCGCCACCAGCATGGACGGCGCCCCGCTGGACGCGGCCGGCCCGCAGCTCGTCGTCCCCGACGACCGCTGCGGCGCCCGCTACGTCAGCTCCGTCACCGCCGTCTGGCTCGGCCCCCTCGGCGACCCGGCGCCCCCCGCGGCCTGACGCCCGGCCGCCCCATCCCGCGGGCCCTGCCGTCCCGGCCCGGCGGCCGCACGCCGGAAGGGCCGGACGGTGGTCCGAAAACACTCGCCGGAGCCGGGTTTCCGTGCCAACATGCCCCATATGGGGACGATTCTTCACGGCACCTTGGTCACGCTCCGCCCGGCCACCGGCGAGGACATCCCGGCGTTGGCGGCCATCCGCGGCACGCCCGAGGTGTTCTCCCGCTGGCGGGGCGGCGACGACCTGGCCGGCGAGGTCGCCAACGACCTGGAATCGCCCGGTACCGAGACCTTCGCGATCGACCTCGGCGGCAAGGTGGTCGGTGCCATCCAGTGGTACGCCAACAACGACGACGAGTACCGGCACGCCGGGATGGACCTCTACCTCGATCCGACGGTGCACGGCCTGGGCCTGGGCACCGACGCCGTGCGCACGATGGCCAGGCACCTGGTGCACGACCACCACTACCACCGGCTGGTGATCGACCCGGCGGAGGACAACCTCGCCGCGATCCGCTGCTACGCCAAGGTCGGCTTCCGCACCGTCGGCACCATGCGCCAGTACGAGCGCGGCCCGGACGGCACCTGGCACGACAACCTGCTGATGGACCTGCTCGCGGACGAACTGCTCGAAGGCTGAGCGGCCCCGGATCCTCTCGCCCCCGGCGCCCCCGGGGGTCAGGCCGCGGCCGGCGGGCAGCCGCAGGAGCGCCGGACCACCAGCTGGGCCGGGAAGGTGCGGGCGCCCCGGGCACGGCGCTCCGGCCCGCCGAGGACGAGTTCCAGCGCGGCGCGGGCCATCTCGTCCTGCGCCGTGGCGACGGTGGTCAGGGCGGGCCCGGCGATCACCGCCTCGGCGATGTCGTCGAAGCCGGCCACCGCGAGGTCCTCCGGCACCCGGATGCCGAGGTCGTCGGCGGCCCGCAGCAGGCCGATCGCCTGGTCGTCCGTCGTGCAGAACACGGCGGACGGCCGGTCGGGCCGGGCGAGCAGGGCGAGCGCCTCGGCGTGCGCCCGGACCCGGTCGAACGGGGCCGGGACGAGCCGCCCCTCGACGGGCAGCCCGGCCTCCTCCAGCGCGGCGGCCCAGCCGGCCGTCCGCCCGGTGACCGGGTCGTGCGGGCTGAGCGCGAGGGTGCCGCCGAAGCAGTGCACCTCGGCGTGGCCGTGCCCGAGCAGGTGACGGACCACCTCGCGGGCGCCGCCCTCGTCGTCCGCGACCACGGCGACGCCGCCGATGCTCTCCGCCCGGTGGTGCAGCAGCACCACGGGGGTGCCGTCGGCCACGTCGAAGCCGGTCAGCCCGGGGGTGGCCGGGTCCTGGGTGACCAGGATCAGACCGTCCACCTGCATCCCGAGGAAGGCGCGGATGTAGTGGGCCTCGCGTTCGTCGGCGTAGTCGGAGTTGCCGATCAGCAGCAGCCGGCCGTGCTCGGCGGCGGCCTGCTCGACGGCGTGCGCGAGCCCGGCGAAGAACGGCTGGCGGGCGTCCGGCACGACCATCCCGAGCAGGTCGGTCCGCCGCCGGGCCATCGCCTGGGCGACCCGGTTCGGCCGGTAGCCGAGCTCCTCGACCGCCGCGAGCACGCGCGCCCGGGTCGCCGCCGCCACCGGCCGCGGCCCGTCGTTGATCACATAACTCACGACCGCCGTGGACGTCCCCGCCACCCGCGCCACATCGTCCCGTGTCACCCTCGCCATGACCGTTGAGCCTACACAGCCCCTGCGACCAGCCTGTTTGCCGAGTCTTCGGCCGGCGTCCGGCCGCCCCGATCGGCCCCGTGCGGTTGCGCCCCGGCCTCGGCCGCCCGGAGGGTGGCGGGACGGGCGGCACCCGGAGCCGCCACCGCCGACCGTGGGAGCAGGCCGATGAGCGCGCCGCCGCACCGGCGGGCCGTCCGGAGCACGCGCCCGGCGGCCCGGCCGCGGGTCCGCATCCACGCCCGGGTGCGGGCCACCCGGGCCGCGGCGCCGGTGCCCAGGGTCGCGCCCTGGCGCCCGTACGCGGTGCTGGCGGCGATCCTGCTGTTCTGCGCGGCCGGGCTGCTGCTCTACCTCAACGAGCGCTCCAGCCGCGGTCACGCCCAGGTGGTGGGCACCGCGCCCGGGCCGGACTTCCTGGAGGTCGACGTGACGCTGCAGCGGGTGGACGCGGCCGCGCAGACGCTCACGGCGAAGGTCCTGGTCCAGCCGCACGGCGCCCTGGGGCAGGTGGACAGCCTGCTGGTCCCGGCGGGGGACGTGGTGCTGGAGACCACCTCGCTGGAACAGACCACGCTCAGGTACCCGGCCGGCCAGCAGGCCGGCTCCAGCGCGGTGTCCTTCAACCTCTTCGACGGGCGGCTCTCGGACTACCCGTTCGACCGCTACAACGCGATCGTCGGCTTCCAGGCCACCGTCGGCGGGCGTCCGGTCCCGGTGGTGATCGGCTTGACGGAGGCCGACCCCTTCTTCGTCTTCCGGCGGAGCGAGGAGGTGAGCGAGGGCTCCGGCGTCGCGGTGACCGAGCGGATCAGCCGTTCGCGCAGCACCTTCATCCTGGCCTGGTTCATGATGGCCGCGATGTGGGCGCTGGCGCTGTCCGTGCTGGTGGCGGCCTGGCTGATCGTCCGGCAGCGGCGCGGCATCGTCTGGCCCGCCCTCGGCTGGATGGCGGCCACGCTGTTCGCCCTGGTCGGGATGCGCAACGCCGCGCCCGGCAACCCGCCGATCGGTTCGCTGCTGGACTACGCGGCGTTCTTCTGGGCGGAGCTGCTGGTCGCGGTCGGCCTGACCATGGTCGTGGTGCGCGGCGCCCGCGTCGAGGGTGGGCACAAGGACAAGGGCTAGCTAGGCCGCGTCGGGCACGACCACCGTGAGCGAGGTCTCCTGGAGCAGGAAGCCCAGCGACTCGTAGAGCCGGCGGGCCGGGTTGCCCTCGGACACCACGAGGGTCACGTCGGCGAGCCCGCGTGCGGCGGCGTCCCCGACGGTGCGGCGCAGCAGGTCGGCGCCGAGGCCGCGGTAGCCGCGCTCCGGGTGGCGGAAGACGTCGGCGATCCACGGCCGGCCGTCGCGGTCGGTGAGGATCAGCCCGGCGACCACGCGGTCCTCGGCGTCCACCGCCAGCAGGCTGGACGGCAGCACCGGGCCGATGACCTTCCCTTCGAGCAGCAGGCCGAGCCGCTCGGCCAGCACCTGGGCCTTCTCACCCGGATAGAAGTCGACGTGGCCGGGGTGGAACGCGCCCCGCCAGGCCTCGTACAGCTCCTCGGGCGCGCGGTCGCAGGGCACCGTCCGCAGGCCCTCGCGCAGCGGCGTCCCGGCCCAGTCGGCGGGCGGGGGATCGGCGCGCAGGTCGCGGCGGAAGGTGTGGGCGTGCCGCAGCACCCGCGCGCCGTGCGTCACCAGCTCCTGCCCGAGCGCGGGAGGGCCGGAGACCACCCAGCCGGGCAGCTCGGCCCGGATGAACCCGGCGGCGTCCACCGATCCGTCCAGGACCTCCAGCAGGTCGGCCCAGGGCCGCCCCTCCCGCTCGTCCAGCAGGTAGCGCAGCACCGGCTCGCCGTCGGCACCCCGCCTGACCACCCAGTCCTCGGCCATGGCCCACCCCACAATCGTGCGATCGCTCGTCGGCGGCCCATGCTCACCGAGGCCCTGCCGTCCGGCAACCGGTTATTTCAGGCCACCACCGCGGCCCGGACGCAGAGCACGTCCGGCAGGTGGGAGAGCAGCAGCGACCAGCTCTCGCCCTCGTCCCGGCTGCCGTACACGTCGCCGGTCCGGTTGCCGAAGTAGATGCCCGCCGGGTCGGCGTCGTCGGTGCGCAGGGCGTCGCGCAGCACGATGCCGTAGTGGTCCTCGCCGGGCAGGCCCTGGGCGAGCTGCTGCCAGCTGGTGCCGCCGTCGGTGGTGCGGAAGATCCGGCAGCGGCGGCCGGGCGGGATGCGGTCGTCCGAGCCGCCGAGCGGGAAGAGGTAGGCGGTGCCGGCCCGGCGCGGGTGGGCGGCCACGGCGAAGCCGAACTCGGCGGGCAGCCCGTCCACGATCGAGTGCCAGCCGGCGCCCCAGTCGTCGCTGCGGTAGACGCCGCCGTGGTTCTGGAGGTAGAGCCGGTCCGGGTGGACGGGGTCCTGGGCGATCTTGTGCACGCACTGGCCGAACTCGGGGTACTGGCCCTCCTCCGGGAGGAACTCGGCGCGCAGGCCGGTGTTGGAGGGCTGCCAGCTGTCGCCGCCGTCCTTGCTGCGGTAGACGCCGCCGCTGGAGACGGCGACCAGCAGCCGCTGCGGGTCGCGCGGGTCGGTCAGGATGGTGTGCAGGCCCTGGCCGCCGTACCCGGCGCCCCACTGCGACCGCTGCGGGTGGTTCCAGAGCGGCTCGACCAGCGCGAAGCTCTCGCCGCCGTCGGTGGAGCGGAACAGCGCGGCCGGTTCGGTGCCCGCGTAGACGACGCCGGGGGCCTCCGCCCCGGCGGGCTGGAGCTGCCAGACCCGGGTGAGCGAGGCGCCGGTGGACTCGGGGAAGCGGATGGCCGGCCGCGGCGGCTCGTACCAGCCGGCGCCGAGGTCGTCGGAGCGCCAGACCGAGGGCCCCCAGTGGCTGCTGTCGGCGCCGACCAGCACTCTGGTCCGGCCGTCGCGGCGGTCGATGGAGACCGAGTAGATCGCGTTCATCGGGAAGTGCGGCCCGCTGAACTCCCACGTCAGCCGGTCGCGGCTGCGGCCGAGAAAGAGGCCCTTCTCGGTTCCGACGGCCAACAGCACCTCGGTCATGCCTCACACCACCTGGTCATGTGCACGGCCCCCCGGGACGGCCCCCGACTGCCAGTGTCCCGCCGACCACCGGCGGCCACATCTCGCCGCGCCGGTCACCCGGGAGGCCGACACGAACGAGGGCCGTCCGGGGCCCGCGGGAGCGCCGCCCGTTCGGGTGCCGGCCCGCGGGAGCGCCGGCCGCCCGTCCGCGGACCGTGCGTCGCTACCCCCGGCAGTCCTCCAGCAGCCGCAGCCAGACCTCGCTGATCGTCGGGTAGGAGGGCACCGCGTGCCAGAGCCGGTCGATCGGCACCTCGCCGACCACCGCGACGGTGGCCGAGTGCAGCAGTTCGGCCACCCCGGGGCCGACCAGGCAGGCGCCGACGAGCACCTTCCGGTCCAGGTCGAAGACCACCCGGGCCCGGCCGCGGTAGTCGTCGCCGTAGAGCGAGGCCCCGGCGACGGAGCCGATCTCGTGGTCGACGGTCCTCACCCGCAGCCCGGCCGCCTCGGCGGCGGCCCGGGTCAGACCGACGGCGGCGACCTCGGGCTGGGTGAACACCACCTGGGGCGCGCCCGCGAGGTCGGCGGACGCGGCGTGCGCGCCCCAGCGCGAGGTGTCCAGCGGGAGCCCCTGGGCGCGGGCGGCGATCGCCGCGCCGGTGATCCGGGCCTGGTACTTGCCCTGGTGGGTGAGCAGCGCCCGGTGGTTGACGTCCCCGGCGGCGTAGAGCCACTCGCCGTCCACGCCGAGCACCGTGCAGCTGTCGTCCACCTCCAGCCAGTCGCCCGGCTTCAGGCCGACCTGCTCCAGCCCGACGTCGGCGGTGCGCGGGGCCCGGCCGGTCGCGTACAGCACCTCGTCGACGGTCAGCGTCCCGCCGCCGTCGAGGGCGAGGGTCACCGGCCCGGAGCCGTCCGCCCGCTCCAGCGCGGTGACCTCGGTGCCGAAGCGGAGGTCCACCCCGGCGGCCCGCAGGCCCTCCGCGACCAGCTCGCCCGCGAACGGCTCCATCCTCGGCAGCAGCCCGTGACCGCGCACCAGCAGCGTCACCTCGGAGCCGAGCGCCCGCCAGGCGGCGGCCATCTCCACCCCGACCACCCCGCCGCCGACCACGGCGAGCCGCCCGGGGACGGTCTGCGAGCCGGTGGCCTCCCGGTTGGTCCACGGGTGGGCCTCGGCGAGCCCCGGCACGTGCGCGGGCAGCACCGGGCGGCTGCCGGTGCACACCACGACGGCGTGCCGGGCGGTGAGCACCCGCTCGCTGCCGTCCTCGGCCTCCACCGTCACCGTCCGCTCCCCGGCCAGCCGGCCGTGGCCGCGGACCAGCTCGATGCCGGTGTCCCGCAGCCAGCGCACCTGGCCGTCGTCCTTCCAGTCGGAGGCGAAGGAGTTCCGCCGGGCCAGCACCGCGGCCGGGTCCAGCCGCCGGCCGTCGACCGCCTCCCGGGAGCCGGCCACCGCGCGGGCGTCGGCCAGCGCGGCCACCGGCCGCAGCAGCGCCTTGCTGGGCATGCAGGCCCAGTACGAGCACTCGCCGCCGACCAGCTCGGCCTCCACGATCACGGTGCTCAGCCCGGCGGCGACCGTCCGGTCGGCCACGTTCTCGCCGGTCGGGCCGGCTCCCAGGACGATGACGTCGTACTCCTCGGCGGTGCTGGTCATGCCCTGTCCTCCGTCGTCTCGATGGCCACCCCGGCCCGCACGGCGGGGATGACGGGCGGGTGCTCGCTCCTCGCTCGGGCACGGCGTGGGCCCCATCCTGCCGCTCCGGGCGCGGTTGCGCGACGGTCGGACACGCCGAGGGCGCCGTGGGGCACACCGTCGGGCGCGGACGGGACAGCCCGTCGGCCCGGCGCCGGACGGAACGGGCCGGGCGGACGGGATCAGAGCGCGGCCAGCTCCGCCAGCAGGGCCGCCGTGTCGGCCGGGCGGGAGAACATCGGCCAGTGCCCGGTGGGCAGTTCGCGCAGCTCCCAGTTCGGCCCGGACATCCCGGCGAAGTACGGGTGCCCGGCGGCGATCAGCTCGCGCACCTGGGAGAGCGGGAAGGAGCAGGAGACCAGCGCCTGCGGCAGCGCGGCCCCGGCGCCGGTCAGCCGCAGCCGGTCCCGGAACGCCCCGGCCGGCTGCGCGGTGGCGCGGGAGCGGATGCGGGCGAGGGCGGCCCCGTCCAGCCCCGCCACGCTGGCGCCGTGCTCGGCCAGGTACTCCCAGGACGGCATCGGGAGACGGCCGTCGACCAGCGAGGCCTCGGCCGTCCGCCGGTAGTCCGGCTCCCAGAGGTCCTGGACCGCGGAGCCGTCGATCAGCGGGCCGCTGTCCAGGTAGACCACCCGGCGGATCCGCTCCGGCATCCGGTCCGCGAGCCCGCCCACCGGGGCGCAGGCGCCGCTGTGCGCGACCAGGAGGACATCCGACAGGTCCTCCCGGACCAGCAGTGCGGCGAGGTCGGCGATGTGGTCCTCCAGCCCGAACTCGCCCGTCTCGACGGCGCGTTCGGCCACCCCGGGCAGGCTGACGGCGTACACGCGGTGCCCGGCCGCGCGCAGCGGCGCGGCCACCTCGTCCCAGGCCCAGGCGCCGATCCAGAATCCGGGGACCAGTACGAACGTGCTCATGGGGATCACTCCTTCGTCGGTGGGGATGCCGGGGGAGGCCTCGACGGGCCGGAGGCGTCGAGGGGCCCGTGGGAGGGCTTCGCCCCGCTGGGGCCTCCTCCACCGCCGACTCTAGGATCGGATCCGGACAGAAGTCGCCCGCATTTCCTCCGCGTCGTCCCCGCGCGTCCGGAGGGTGTCCGGACGGCGTCCGGAAGGGGCCGGCGGAAGAGCCGTCCGCAAGTGCGGCACGGAGGCGGCGAGGAGCCGGTTCGGAGCCGGCGAGGAGACGACGAGGAGACGGGAGGAACGCACGGTGGAGCACCCGGTCAGCCGTGTCCTCGCCCTGCTGGAACTGCTCCAGGACCGCCCCGGCCTGACCGGCGCCGAACTGGCCGCCCGGCTCGACGTGGACGAGCGCACCGTCCGCCGCTACGTTTCCCGGCTGGCCGAGCTCGGCATCCCCGTCCAGGCCGACCGGGGCCGCTACGGCGGCTACCGCCTGCGGCCCGGCTACCGGCTGCCGCCGCTGATGCTCAACCCGGAGGAGGCCGTCTCCGTCGTGCTCGGCCTGCTGGCCGGCCGCAGCTCCGGCCTGTCGGTGGGGGAGGAGGCCACCGGGACCGCCCTCGCCAAGATCCAGCGGGTGCTCCCGCCCTCGCTGCGCGACCGGGTCTCCGCCGTCGAACAGACCCTGGGCCTCACGGCCGTCCCGGCCACCGGCCCGGGCCCGGCCGCCACAGCGCTGTTCACCCTGGCCGAGGCGGCCCGCCGGCGGCGCCGGGTGCGGCTCGCCTACCGGGACCGCGAGGACCGGCCCAGTGAGCGCGAGTTCGACCCGTACGGGCTGGTCTTCCACTCCGGGCGCTGGTACACCACGGGCCTCGACCACCGGAGCGGCGAGCCGCGCACCTTCCGGCTGGACCGGATCACCCGGGTCGAGCAGGGCGAGGCGTGCTTCGAGCCGCCCGAGGACTTCGACCCGGTCCAGCGGGTGGTGGAGTCACTGGCCGGTGCGCCCTGGCGGCACCGGGTTGAGGTGGAGCTGGCGGTCGGCCTCGCCGAGGCCCGCCGCCGGCTTCCGCCCGCCGTCGGCACGCTCACCGAACTCGCCGAGGACCGCGTGCTGCTGCGGGCCCGGGCGCAGAACCTCGACGGCGTCGCGGTGCTGCTGGCCGGCCTGGGGTGGCCGTTCACCGTCCGGGAGCCCGCCGCGCTGCGCGCCGAGGTGCGGGCGCTCGCGGCCCGGCTCGCCGCCTGGGGCGCCGAACCGGCCTGAGCGGCCGCGGCCGGGTAGGGCGAGGGCCCGGGGAGGCGGTGCTCCCCGGGCCCTCGGGCGTCCGGACCGGTCCCGGCCGCGTCCGGATCAGGCCTGGCCGCCGGCCGCCCGCTCCTCGGCGACCTTGCGCTTCACATCGGCCATGTCCAGGTTGCGGGCCTGGTTGATCAGGTCCTCGAACACCGTCTCCGGCAGGGCGCCGGGCTGCGAGAAGACGAGTACGCCCTCGCGGACGATCGCCAGCGTCGGGATCGACTGGACCTCGAACGCGGCGGCCAGCTCGTGCTGCGCCTCGGTGTCCACCTTGGCGAAGACCAGGTCGGGGTGGCGCTCGGCCGCCTTCTCGAACACCGGGGCGAACTGGCGGCACGGCCCGCACCACCCGGCCCAGAAGTCGATGAAGACGAAGTCCTTGCCCTCCGGGCCCGGGACGATGTCGTCGAAGTTCTCCTTGGTCAGCTCGACCGTGCTGCTCATCTCGTGATTCCTTCCCTTCCGGAGGTGGCGGCTCAGACCGTCGCCCGGCACAACGGTGCCGGTCGGCGGCGTATTCCGGGGGAGTTGCGGGGGAGTAGCGGGGGCGCTCGGGGAACTCCCGGCGCCGGGGTTGAGCACTCGGCGGCCACCACCCGTACAGAACGGTGTCCGGTCCGTCCCGACACCTTCCCCCGCGGGAGGCACCCCATGCCCACCACACTCCGCACCCGCCGGACCCTGGCCCTGACCGCCTCCGGCATCGCGGCCGCCGCCCTGATCGCCGGCTGCGGGTCGTCCGGCGGCTCGTCGCACCCGTCGAGCAGCCCGAGCGCCCCGGCGAGCGTCACCCTGCAGACCGCCCAGGACCCGAAGCTGGGCGCGATCGTCACCGACAGCGCCGGCTTCACGCTCTACCGCTTCGACCAGGACCGGAACAGCCCGCCGGAGTCCTCCTGCAACGGCAGCTGCGCCGTCATCTGGCCGCCCGAGCACGCCAACGGCAACGTCACGGTGAAGGGCATCGACAGCAAGCTGGTCGGCACCGTCACCCGCGCCGACGGCACCAAGCAGGTCACCCTGAACGGCTGGCCGGCCTACCGCTACTCGCCGGACACCAAGCCCGGCGACACCAAGGGCCAGGGCGTCGGCGGCACCTGGTTCGCGCTGACCCCGAGTGGTGGCAGGGCGGGCACCGCGGCCGGTTCCCCGCAGATGCCCGGCACCCCGGCGCCCAGCAACCCGGCGCCCAGCACCCCGGGCTACTGACCGGTCCCGACCGTCCTCGACCGGGAGGCCCGGGTGCGCAACGATGAAGTGGTGACCGAGGAGCACCCCGTCGGACGCGCCGGCGGCCACGGTACGGGGGCGCCGGACGAGGAGTTGATGCGCGCCCTGTACCGGGAGCACGCCGGTCCGCTGTTCGGGTTCGTGCTCCACCTGGTCGCCGGGGACCGGCAGCGGGCCGAGGACGTGGTGCAGGAGACGCTGGTCCGCGCCTGGCGCAACATCCACCGGCTCGACCCGGAGGCCGGCTCACTGCGGCCCTGGCTGGTCACGGTCGCCCGGCGGATCGTGATCGACGGCCACCGCAGCGCCATGGCCCGGCCGCGGGAGGTGGACGCCGCGGTGCTGGAGCAGCTGCCCGCCGAGGACGAGATCGACCGGGCCCTGCGGATGATGACCGTCGCGGACGCACTGGCCGACCTCTCGCCCGCGCACCGGGAGATCATCGTCGAGACCTACCTGAAGGGCCGCACGGCCGTCGAGGCGGCCGCCGAACTCGGCATCCCGGCCGGGACGGTGCGCTCGCGGGTGTTCTACGCGCTGCGCTCGCTCAGGCTCGCGCTGGAGGAACGGGGAGTGGCATCGTGACCGGACACCCCGACCCGGATCCCGACCGGACGCCCGGCGGCGGCCCGGAGCACGTGGACGTCGGCGCGTACGTCCTCGGCCTGCTGGAGCCCGCCGAGCGCACCGCCTTCGAACAGCACCTCGCCGACTGCCCGCAGTGCGCCGAGCAGGTGGCCGAACTCGGCCCGGTGGAGCCGCTGTTGGCCGAGTACTCGGCCACCGTGCGGGCGGCCGGAACGGACCCGGCCGGCCCCGCCCCGCAACCGGGCCCGCAGCTGCTGGACCGCCTGGTCGCCGAGGTCGGCACCACCCGGCGGCGGGGCCGGATCCGGCGACTGGTGCTGGCCCTGGCCGCGACCGCGATGGTGGCGGCCGGCCCCGCCGTCACCGCCGCGGTGCTCACCGCCGAGCACGGGCCCGCCGTGGTCGCGGTGGCCGAGCAGTTCAGCGCCACCGACCCGAGCTCCGGCGCGCACGCCACCGTCGGCCTGGACGGCACCACCTGGGGCACCCGGGTGAGCCTGCAACTCTCCGGCGTCCAAGGCCCGTTGACGTGCCGGCTGGTCGCCGTCTCGCGCACCGGCGAGCAGCAGACGGTCACCAGTTGGTCCGTCCCCGCGAGCGGCTACGGGGGCGGGGACGGCACCGTGCGCACCACCGGCGGGGCGGCCCTCCAGCCCGGGGACATCGACCACTTCGAGGTCCGGGTCCAGGACAGCGGCGCGCTACTGGTCGCGGTTCCGGCGCACCACACCTGACTCCAGGTCGACCGTGTACGACTCCAGCCGCTCCACCCGGGCCGTACCCCGCAGGCCCGGCCAGTGCGGGCTCGGCTCGCCGGAGCCGGTCATATGCTCCCGCCGCCAGGTCCGGCTCCAGCCGACCCGCAGCGTGGGTTCGAAGCTGTGCCACCGCCCGCAGCCACAGGGCGTCAGCACCCGGGCGCAGCCGCGGCAGAGCTCGGCGCGGCCGTGCCCGGTCGGGATCCCCACCGGCGGGCCCTGCTCCCCGCAGGCCGGACAACCGGGCAGTTCGACGCCGTCCAGCAGCGCGTGCTGCCGCCGGACGTAGTCGGGCAGCCGCAACGGCGGGTGCAGGAACGGGTCGTGCTCCCAGGCCGCGTTCGGCGATCCCCACCAGCGTTGGTGCCACCACGCCGTCTCCGGCGCCCGCCGCCGCCCGGCCCGCTTCTGCACCCGGCGCCGCGCCGCGTACTCCTCGGCCCGGGCCCGCCACAGCTCGCGCGCCTCGTGCAGCTCGTCCACCGCGCGGACCAGCGACTCCGGGTCGGCCTCCAGGAAGCGGGGCATCCGGGCGCTGACGGTGAGGTGGTGGTACGTCGCCCGCAGGCCGTACGGCGCGAAGCGGGTCAGACAGGTGCGCAGCGCGCTGTGCCGCCGGTACGGCGGGAGCGCGGCGTCGTGCACCCGGGCCCGGTGGGTGTGGAAGCTGGTCATGACGGAAGCTCCGGGGCCGGCCCCAGGTCCAGCGCCCGGGCGAGCACGGCGGTGACGGCGGCGGCGTGCTCGGGCAGCTGCTGCCCGGCCCAGCGCGCGGCCAGGGCGAGGAAGTCCCGCAGGTCCCGCTCGACCCCGGCGAGCAGCCGGCGCAGTTCGTCCACCGGCAGCTCGATCACCGGGCCCTCGCCGTTCTCGGCGTTCTGGGTCAGCCGGACGACCCGGCCGACGCACTCGGCCCGGGCGTCGGGGTCGTGCCCGAACCAGGCCGTGCCGGAGCCGTCCGTGACGTTCAGCCACTCGCGCCAGTCCTCCAGGCCGTTGCAGCAGCCCGGTTCGAAGACGGCGCCGGTGACGGAGTCGGTCACCACCAGGCCGCCGGGGGCGTACGGGTGCGACTCGGTGAGCAGCCCGTGCAGGAAGCCGCCCAGCGGGTCCGCCGGGCGCGGCCCGCGCTCCTCGGCCTGCTCGGATTCGGGCTCGACGTCGTTGCAGTCGGCCAGCCGCCACACCGCCGTACCGACCTCGGCCGCCGTCAGCCGCCCGTTCAGCGTGAGGTTCCCGTACGGCTCGTGGCTGCCCGTCGGCCAGAGCGCGAAGCCGTCGGGGGCGAAGATCTCCAGGACCGGTCGTATCGACATCATCCGCCGATCATCCCGAACGGACCACCGCCCCGACGAGCGGATTTACGTGCAGTCCGCCCGCCGTCCGGCCGGCCCGCGCCGTGCTCCGGGTCGGTGCGCGTGCGCAGTGGTGGCTGAAGGTGCGTCGGGTGAGTGGGGGCGGCCGGTGCTCAGCCGGCCCGGGCCGCGATCCGGGCCAGGACGCGGCCGCAGTGGCGGGCGAAGGCGCGTTGGGCGAGGGGGAGCAGGGGGCCGGCGAGCCGGGCGTACCGGGCGACCGGTCTGCTGAAGGCGGTGACGGAGAACCGGACCCCGCCGTCCGGGGTCGGCTCGACCAGGAAGGTCTCCTCGCCCCGGGCCAGGTGCCCGGTCCTGGTCCCGTAGGTGAAGCCGTACCGGTCCGGGCCGTCGACCGCGGCCAGCACCCGGTTGGGGGCGCCGGCCCGCAGCGGGCCGAGGCCGATGGCGCACCGCACGGCGACGCCGGGGGCGGCCCGGTCGGCCGCCGCGTCGATCCGGACGCCCGCGAGCCGGTGCATCCGCCAGTCGAGCAGGGCGGCGCCGGCGGCCTCCAGCGCGGGGCGGCCGCGGCCGATGAGTGCGCTGTGCCGCAGGTGGTTGTAGCCGGCGGGCAGCTCGCCGGTGCGGCTGGCGCCCTGCTCGGGGTAGCTGTAGTCGTTCATCGAGCGCTCTCCGTTGCGGCGGTCCCGGCCGCGGCGGTCCGGTCCGTGGCGGTCCCTTCCGCGGCAGTGCGGTCCACGGCGGTCCGGCCCGCGGCGGTCCGATCGGCCGCGATCCGGCGCCAGGCGAGCAGGGCGCAGAGCGCGAAGCCGAGCGCGTTGCCGACGCCGTGGGTGGCGGCCATCCAGGTCAGGGTCGGGTGGGGGAGTCCGGCGGCCCGGCCGAGTGCCCACCAGAGGGCGAGCAGCATGGTGAGCGCGAGGACGGCCGAGGAGGCGGCGAGCAGCCGGGCGGTGACGGGATCGCCGCTGCGGGGCCGCAGTTCGCGCCAGGTGACCAGGCCGACCAGCCACATTCCGGTGGTCAGTACGGCGGCCCCGGCGAACTGCCACCAGTTGCCGAGGAAGTATCCGGCCAGCACCAGCAGGGTGCCCGCCGGGACGCTGAGCGCCGCGCAGCGGGCCGCGGCCGAGCCCGGGCGGGCGGCGCGGCAGACCAGTCCGGCGACCAGCGCGGCGGTGAACCCGGCGTAGTGGAAGTGCGGCACGGTGAGCGCCAGGATGTGCGGTTCGAAGCCGAACAGCGGGTAGCCGGAGCGTTCGGCGACGAGGGCGACCCCGGCCACCGAGGGCGCGGCGAGCGCGGTGAGCACAGCGATCTCGGCGGGCGCGAGCGAGCGGGTGCGGGCCAGCCGCAGTGGCGCGTGCAGGGCGACGGCCAGGGTGCCGAGCGCGTAGAGCAGGGCGCAGCCGGTGGCCGGACCGCCGCGGGGCAGCCAGAGCGAGAGCGCGCCGGGTACGGCGGCGAGCGGCCAGAGCCGGCGGATCCGGGTGAGCCCGGGCTCGTCGACGAGGGCGAGGCCGAGCGGGACGACGGCGCCCATGCCGAGCAGGATCAGCAGGTCGACCAGCTCCGTGGTGCCCTTTCCCATCGTGGGCACACCCCCTTGAACGCGTTCAAATGACTTGCGTCGCCGACTCTACGCGGCCGAGTTGAACGCGTTCAACTCGGCCCCGGATGCCGCCCCCGTCGGGCTGGCCTGGTGTTCACGGTGGGTGCGGCGCACTCTGGAGGAGTAACCGATGGAGGTGATCCGCCATGCAGACTCTGGTCGGTTGGCACATCGAGATGGAGTTCCGCGAAGAGGGGCCGCGGACCAGCGCCGCCGCACTGCTGCGGCTCGGCGACGGGAGCGAACTGCGCGCCCACGGCTACAGCAGCCGCCACCCCTCCGACCCGGAACAGCTGAGGGTCGGTGAGGAGATCGCGGGGGCCCGCGCGCTCAACGAGCTCGCCTCGCAGCTGCTCACCAAGGCCCACGGCGAGATCCAGGAGGTCAGCCCGGTCCCGACGCACCCGCTGTCCTGACTTCCGGCCCGCAGGCCCCGGGCCCGTCCCGGCGCCTCCGACGCCCTGCCCGCCGCCGTGACCTCCCACCCGCCGTCGTGAACGGCTTCGGAAGCGCCGAGCGCCGGGGCCGCCCTTCCCGGGGCCCCGGCACTCCGGGGGGATCGGCGGCCCGTCGGCTGACGCGGTCCGTCAGTTGACGCAGTAGCCGCTCGGCGGCTGCCAGTCCGGACCGACCAGCCGCTGTTCCAGTTCGTTCAGCGTGATCCGGATGCCGACCGTCCCGGCCAGCCCCACCCGGAACCGGCTGCGGGCCAGCACGACCAGCGCCGTCAGGCCGTACTTGTTGATCAACGAGGTGCGGTAGCGGGCGGTGTCGTCGGCGTCGCAGAGCCGCGCCCGGGCGGGGACCGGGCGGCCGGTGGGGCGCCCGTGGGCGTCGCAGGGGCCGATCAGCACCCGGGGGTGGCGGCGGATCCGTTCGGCCTCGCCGGAGTGGGCCGGGGCCCAGACCCCGAGGGCCGTGCCGTCGGGCACCACCCAGAGCTGCGATTCCATCCGGCTGCCGTCCTCGCCGAAGGTGGTGAGCAGGAGGTACTTGCTGTCGGCGAGCCGGTCGGTTCGGTGGTGCACCTGTCCTCCCTGTGCCATCGGGGGGTGCGGGTCAGTGCCCGTGGCCCTCGGTGATCTCGCGGAACTCCTCGGCGGTGGGCTTGGGGATCCGGCTGCCCTCGCCGTGGAACCCGCGGGAGAGCCGGATCCGGGTGCGGGTGAGCACACCGGCCGGGCGGGCCACTCCATTCTCGTCCACCGGGGCGGCCAGTTCGAGGGGGCGGGGCTGTTCGTGCGCCGTGAGCCGGTGCAGTTCCCGCGGCGAGAGCCGGGCGTGCACCTCGGTGAACTCGCCGTGCGGCAGGCGCTTGACGACGCCGGTCTCGCGCCCGTGCAGCACCTTGTCGCGGTCCCGGCGCTGGAGGCCCAGGCACCAGCGCTTGGTGACGACGAAGACGGCGACCGGCACGGCGAAGAAGCCGACGCGGGCGGCGTAGGTGATGGAGTTGAGCGACAGGTGCAGGTGGGTGGCGATCAGGTCGTTGCCGCCGGCCACCAGCGCCACCAGGTAGACGCTGATCCAGGCGGCGCCGAGCGCGGTGCGGACGGGTGCGTTGCGCGGCCGGTCGAGCAGGTGGTGCTCCCGCTTGTCGTCGGTCACCCAGCCCTCCAGGAACGGGTAGGCGGCGATGGCGCCCAGGACCAGCGGGAACAGCGCGAACGGGATGAGCACCCCGAGGTTGAGGGTGTGCCCCCACAGCCCGACCTCCCAGCCGGGCATGATCCGGATCAGGCCTTCGGCGAAGCCCATGTACCAGTCGGGCTGGGCGTCGGTGGAGACCTGGTCCGGCCGGTACGGGCCGTACGCCCAGATCGGGTTGACGGTCGCGATCGCGGCCACCAGCGCGATGATGCCGAAGACCAGGAAGAAGAAGCCACCGGCCTTGGCCAGGTAGACCGGCATCAGCGGCATGCCGACGACGTTCTTCTCGGTCCTGCCGGGGCCCGCCCACTGGGTGTGCTTGTGGAAGAAGACCAGGATCAGGTGCGCCACCAGCAGGCCGAGCATGATGCCCGGGATCAGCAGCACGTGGATGGTGAAGAAGCGCGGCACGATGTCGTGGCCGGGGAACTCGCCGCCGAACAGGAACATCTGGATGTACGTGCCGACCAGCGGGACGGCGAGGATCGAGCCCTCGATGAACCGGATGCCGGTGCCGGAGAGCAGGTCGTCCGGGAGCGAGTAGCCGAAGAAGCCGTCCAGCATGCCGAGGAAGAGCAGCAGGAAGCCGAAGACCCAGTTGATCTCGCGCGGCTTGCGGAACGCGCCGGTGAAGAACACCCGCATCATGTGGACGAACATGGCGGCGACGAAGACGATCGCCGCCCAGTGGTGGATCTGGCGGATCAGCAGTCCGCCGCGGACCTCGAAGCTGATGTCCACCGTGGAGGCGTAGGCCTCCGACATCGGGACGCCCTTGAGCGGGACGTACGAGCCCGCGTAGACCACCTCGCCCATGCTGGGCTTGAAGAACAGCGTCAGCCAGACACCGGTCAGGATGATGATCAGGAAGGTGTAGAGGCAGATCTCGCCCAGCATGAAGGACCAGTGGTCCGGGAAGATCTTCCGCAGGTTCGCCCTGGCCAGGGAGTGGATCCCCAGCCGGCCGTCCGCCCAGTCGGCGGCCCGCTGCCCCCGCCCAGGGCTCTGATTCCGGGTCATGTGCACGCACCTCGGTCCGAAGGAAACGGGGAGGAGTCCCCGATTCGCACTGAGGGCCACCATAATCGGGGAGTGATCCCCACTTCCACCCCGGGGTCCTTGGCGGCTCCCCGGAGCCCTTCGGCCCCCGGCCCCCGGTCCCCGGTCACCTGGCTCCGCGGCCCCGAACGGCGAGCGGCCCGCCCGGTGTCCTGGAGGACACCGGACGGGCCGCGTACGCACCCGAGCAAACCCCCGGCCGTCAGTGCACCAGCACCGGCACCTCGTTCTCCTTCGCCGCGCCCGTGTCCGAGCCCGCCGCGGCACCCGGCCGGCCGGCGTTGACGAAGGTGAAGGCGACCGCGGCGGCCGCCACCAGGATCCCGAAGGACACCCAGATCGCGGTCGAGAAGCCGTGCACCATGCCCTGGAACTGGAACGCCTTGGCGGCCTCCGGCGAGGTGGCCGCCGCGGTGGCGTGCGCGGCCAGCCACCCGGTGGTCGCGCTGGCCGCGATGGTGTTCAGCAGCGCGGTGCCGATGGCGCCGCCGACCTGCTGCGAGGTGTTGACCATGGCCGAGGCCACGCCCGCGTCGCGCGGCTGGACGCCGTGGGTGGCGAGGCTCATGGCCGGCATGAACGCGGTGCCCATGCCGAGGCCCATCAGGACCAGGCCGGGCAGGATCAGCGCCGGGTACGAGGTGTCCACGCCGATGTGGGCCAGCAGGAACATGCCGGCCGAGGCGACCAGGAAGCCGGGCGCCATCAGGTAGCGCGCGGGGACCCTGGTCATCAGCCGGGCGCCGATCTGGGTCGAGCCGGTGATCATGCCCGCCACCATCGGCAGGAAGGCGACGCCGGTCAGCACCGGGCTGTAGCCGAGCACGATCTGCAGGTAGTAGGTCAGGAAGAGGAACAGACCGAACATGCCGATCACGGCCATGCCCAGCGACAGGTACACCCCGCCGCGGTTGCGGTCGAGCACCACGCGCAGCGGCAGCAGCGGGGCCTTGACCCGGCGCTCCACCAGCACGAAGGCGGTCAGCAGCACGGCGGCCGCGATGAACAGCCCGATGGTGCTGCCGGACGACCAGCCGTCGGACTCGGCGCGGGTGAAGCCGTAGACCAGCGCGACCAGACCGGTGGTCACCAGCAGCACGCCGGGGACGTCCAGCCTGTTGCGGTTGCGGCCCTCGGCGGGCTCGCGGATCACCAGCACGGCGCCCGCGGCGGCCACGATGGCGAACGGGATGTTGACGAAGAAGGTCCAGCGCCAGTTCATGTACTCGGTGAGCAGGCCGCCGAGGATCAGACCGATGGCGCCGCCGCCACCGGCGATCGCGCCGTAGATGCCGAAGGCCTTGGCGCGCTCGCGCGCCTCGGTGAAGCTCACCGCGAGCAGCGACAGCGCGGCCGGCGCGAGCAGCGCGCCGAACACGCCCTGGAGCGCGCGGGCGCCGAGCAGCATCGCGGTGTTGGCCGCGGCGCCGCCCAGCGCGGAGGCGAGAGCGAAGCCGGTCAGGCCGACGATGAAGGTCCGCTTGCGGCCCCAGAGGTCCGCGATCCGGCCGCCGAACAGCAGCAGGCCGCCGAAGGCCAGCGCGTAGGCGGTGATCACCCACTGGCGGTTTCCGTCGGAGATGCCCAGGTCGCGCTGCGCGGACGGCAGGGCGATGTTCACGATGGTGGCGTCGAGGACGACCATCAGCTGGGCGAGCCCGATGAATATCAGGGCCTTCCAGCGCCGGGGATCGGGCAGCGTCGCCGGTCGGGCGTCGGTTTGAGGCATGGGGGTACTCACTTCACGGTGCGTGTGGTGTGCGTGAACGGTCGAGTGCCGTACGGGAACGGCGGGTTGCCGCACGGGAAAGGTGCGGTGAAAGGGTGTGCCGGGGCGCGACAGGGCGCCGTCGGGCGGTCGGTACTGGTGGTCGGGTCAGTTCTGGGGCTGGAAGTCCTCGAAGGTCGCGGCCCGGCCGGGCAGCACCGAAGCGGCCGGCGCGCGCAGGCCGTCCAGGAAGATCTGCAGGTGCCGGTGGACGAAGTCGTCGAGCAGTCGGCAGGCGGTGTTCGGCAGTGGCCGGGTCAGCTGGCTCATCGCGATGAACAGGTCACCGTGGTCGACGTCCGACCGTAGCTCGCCCGCGGCCCGGGCGCGCTCCATCAGCCCGCCCACGGCGGCCTGCAGGCGCTCCCGGATCTCGGTCAACTCCGGGTCGAACGGGTCGACATGGTTGCTGAACAGGGTGCAGAGACCGCCGACCTTCTCCCCGACGGACGCGTGCGCGAACCGCTGGAGAGCGTCGAACGGGCCGCCGCCGTCAGGAGCGTCCGCCTCGGCCGTCGCCGTCTCGGCGAGGGCCAGGATGCGGTTCTTGACGAGCACCGCCACCTCGTGGATCAGCGCCACCCGGTCCGGGAAGTTCCGGTACAGCGTGGCATTGCCGACCCCCGCCCGCTTCGCGATCTCGTCCAGCGGTGCGTCCGCACCGTGCTCGACGAACGCGTCCCGGGCCGCCAGCACGATCCGTTCCCGGTTCCGGCTCGCGTCCGCACGCAACTTCGGCGTACGCGCGCTCCCGGCGGGACGGACCGACTCGGCGGTGGTGGTCACGACGACTGCTCCTCATCAGGATACCGGGGAAATTCTCCCCGCTTCTTCCAACGTACTCGCAAACGGGGAATCCGTCCCCGGAATTTCCGCCCCCCATGTGACCTGCGTCATACGAGGGGTGCCTCGGCCGGCTGGGCCGTGATCGGAGTCGAGCGGCCCGTAACCACCCGCCGGGGACCTCGTTGCCCCGAAGGGTGTCCAGGAGAAGGAGGGGCCCGTGGCTGCGATCTCCGAGCGCCCGCAGATGCTGCCCGAGCAGTTCGAGGAGTTCGCCCGTCACCTGGGTCGGACGGTCGAGGGCATCCAGTTGGAGCTCATCAACGGGAAGTTGGGGATCAAACCCGCGCCGGACGGCGACCACGGCCGCATCATCCAGTGACTTCTGCGGATCTGCATCCAGGCCCGGCCGGAGCTCTATCTGCATGATCAAGGCCTGAGGCTCGACGGCTACCGGGACGGGCGTGCTCGCCCCGACGGCACGCTCGCCGACGCCGACGCATTCGTCGGGTACGGGGACTGGGCGCCGACCGGCGCAGTCCTGATGGTCGCGGAGGTCACCTCCTACGACTCCGACGCCGACCGTCGTGCTCGCGTGGAGAAGCCCCGGGCCTGTGCCGAGAGCTGCATCCCCGTCTACCTGCTGATCGACCGGGACAGCGCCGAGGCGAGGGTGTTCAGCCGGCCCGACGGCGTCCGCTACGAGACGGTCCACACCCTCCCCTTCGGCAAGGCCGTCCAGCTGCCCGACCCGGTGGGCATCTCCCTGGAGACCGAGCCCCTCAAGAACTGGGTGCGCTGATCCCGGGCATGGCGTCCCCGGGGCGGTGCGGGTGGCGGCCTAGGCTGTGGGCGTCCCGGGCGGCCGGTGGGCCGTGGGAGTCGGGAGGGGCCCGGCGGCCGGGTGGGCGAGGAGGTTCGCGATGGGCAGCGGCGAGACGGCCGCCAGGGTGCGCTGTGTGGCGGCCGTACCGTGCTGGGTGAGCCTGATGGCCCGGGACCTGGACGACGCCGAGGAGTTCTACGGGCCCCTGCTCGGCTGGGAGTTCGAGCCCGGGCCGGACCGCTTCGGCCCGTACGTGCACGCGGTGACCGGCGGGGAGGCGGTGGCCGGGCTGGGCGTCGCCGGCTTCGGGGCGATCCCGGTCGCGTGGACCAGCTACTTCGGGACGGAGAGCGCCGACGCCGCCGCCGACGCGGTGCGCGAGCGCGGCGCGACGCTGGCGGTCGGCCCGCTGACCTTCGACGCCGGACGGGTGGCCTTCGCGGCGGACCCGGCGGGCGCGGTGTTCGGCATCTGGGAGGGCCCGCCGGGCCGGGCCCGGAAGCTGGACGTGCCCGGCGCGCCGGTCTGGATCGAGCTGCGCACCCCGGACCCGTTCGCGGCGGCACTGTTCTACGGCGAGGTGTTCCGCTGGGACGGCCGGGACCCGGAGCGTTTCGACGTCCGCTGGGAGCACGACCGGGTGGTGCTGCGCGCCGAGGGCCACAGCGTCGCGGCGCTGGCCAAGGAGCAGGCGGGCGGCCCGGCCGGGATGCCGCCGCACTGGGAGGTGTCCTTCGCCGTCCCGGACACCGACCGGGCGCTGGCCCGGGCCGTGGAGCTGGGCGGCGGCGCGCTCGGGCCGGTCTTCGACTCCCCGTACGGGCGGGTGGCCCGGCTGCGGGACCGCGAGGGTGCCCGGTTCGCGGTGATCGGCCCGAAGGACTGACCGGAGCCGGGGGGAGCCGATCGGCCCGGGGAGCCGATCGACCCGGGGGCTGATCAGCCCGGGGCGTCCAGCTCGGCCCGGTCCGCCCGCAGCCGGTCGCCCAGCGCGGTGCGGGCGGCCGCCGGCAGGGCCTTGCGGGCGGCCGGGAAGAGTAGCTCCTCCTCGTCGCGCAGATGCCGGCGCAGGGTTTCGGCGAGGCCGCGCAGCAGGGTGCCGAGGGCCGGGTCGGCGGGTCCGAGCCCCTGGAGGTCGGCGAGGTACTGCCCGATCGCCAGGTGGTCGTGGATGCTGCGGAAGACCAGCGCCCCGCCGTCGGGCACGTCGTGCTGCACCACGGGGAAGAGGTGCTCCTCCTCGGCGGCGCAGTGGGTGAACAGCAGGTCGGTCAGCCGGGCGAGCAGCTCGCCGCGCCCGGGGTCGTCGGCCGGTGCGGCCTCGATCCGGTCGAGCAGCTCGATCGCCGCCCGGTGGTCGGCGGTGAACTCGCCGAGGATGTCAGGCCTGCGGCTCATGGCCCGCCCGCCTCTCGCACGGAAGACTTCCCCCGTCGCCTTCCAGTATCCGGCGCCGGCCCGGTCACCCGGAGGCGCGCCCGGTCACCCGCCGTCCTGCCGCCCGGCGAGGGCGAGCAGCCGGGTCTGCGGTCCGGCGTCATCGGGAACCGGCACCGGCGGGTCGAAGAGCCCGCTGCCGGAGAGGTCCCCGTACCCGGCGACCTCGCCGAGCGCGAACCCGACGAGCCCGTCCGGGAGCCGGGTGAGCCGTCCGATGCCCTCGGCGAGGTCCCAGGAGTGGATCACCAGGTCGGTGGTGAGCTGGTCCAGGTAGTACTGGCCGGAGGTGTCGCCGAAGGAGAGGTGGACGGTCAGCTCGGTGGCGCCGGGGACGGCCCAGGCCTCCCGGGCGGCCTCGGCGGCGTCGGTCCAGGCGGTGACCGGGTCGTCGCCGAGCACGTCGCCGTCGAAGCGTCCGCCGACCTCGCCGACGGTGGCGCCCATCAGCAGTTCGGGCACCCAGAGCTGCTCGCCGGTGAGGTGGTTGACCAGGTCGCGGACGGACCAGTCGCTGCACGGCGTGGGGGAGTCCCACTGGCCGGGGGTGATCAGCCGGACGCGCTCGCCGAAGGCGTCCAGCGCCTCGGGGTACGGGGTGCCGGTCCGCGCCTCCCGTCGGTGGTGCCTGTGTTGAGCCATGCCTCCACCCTCTCCGGCCCGGACGGGCTCCGCGAGTCGCCGACGATCCGTCAGTTGTTCAAATTCGAACTTCGCGGTACGGTCGAAGAGCGGCGGTTCAAATTTGAACAACGGTGCGGGTGACGACCCCTGCCCGCCGCACCACCACAACCCGTGACCACGTCCGGACGCGCCGGACGACGACCGAACCCCGATCGATGGAGACGCGCATGCCGAGCAGCAGCCCGAGCACGACCGCCGCCACCACCACCGTCAGCCCGGCCCGGGACACCGCCGGGTCCGCGACGACCTCCCCGCACGCCTACGACGCCGGACTCCTGCTCCTGCGCCTGGCCCTCGGCCTGACCATGGCCGCGCACGGCAGCCAGAAGCTGTTCGGCTGGTTCGGTGGAGGCGGGATCGACGGCACCGGTCAGTTCTTCACCATGAGCGGCTACCCGGCCGGCGACGCCATGGCCGTGGTGGCCGGCCTCACCGAGACGCTGGGCGGACTCGCCCTCGCCGTCGGCCTGCTGACCCCGCTGGCGGGCGCCGCGATCGTCGGCACGATGGTCAACGCGATAGCCGTCACCTGGGGCGGCGGCTTCTTCGCCCCGAAGGGCAGCGAGTACGAGCTGCTGCTGACCGCGGGTGCCGCGGCACTCGCCCTGACCGGCCCCGGCCGCTACGCCGCGGACCGCTTCCTGCCGGTGCTGCGGGCGCACCGCCTGGCGTACGGCGTGGCCGCCGTCGTGGTCGGCCTGGTGACGGCGGGCGTGATCCTGCTGCTCCGCAAGTAGCCGCTCCGCAAGTAGCCGCTCCGCAAGTAGCCGCTCCGGGAGGGGCGGCCGGGAATTCCCGGAATCCCCTCCTTCGCAAGCGGAAAGGGCATGGTGACGACTCGTCGCCGTGCCCTTTCCGCTGTCGTGGATGGGTGGACCTTGGGTAAAGGCCTTCACAATATTGTGTGATGTGTGCAATGGTACATGGCACATCCCCACCGTCTCCACGGCGGAACCGCCCCACGCGGTGCCGTCGCCGACGGACCTCGCTCCACCGTAGGCCGCGCCCCAACTCGCGGCCTTTGACGGCCCGGAGGCCCCCACGTGAATGGCCGACGCTTACTGCGAGTCCCGCAGTTGGCAAGACTGTTGACGCTCGTTCTGACCCTGGTCCTGGCGGTCGGCGTGTTCGCGCCGCTCAGTCAGGCCACTCCCGCCGCTCCCACCCCCGGCGGGACGACCCCCACCGGTGCGCCCGTCGGCACGGCGCCCGCCCACCTGGCGCCGCCGCCCGCGATCGGCGCGGACCGCACCGACACCGCCCCCGCGCGGCCGGACGGCCGGAAGCGGCTCAGCCCGGAGGACCTGGTACCCCAGTCGCCGACGGCCCCGCTCACCGGCCTGCCGACGGCCGACCAGCCGCAGGCCAAGGCCTTCGGGCTGGGCGCGGCCGCCGCCCAACCCTGCAACGTCGGTGACTTCACCGGCCGGACCGGCAGCGCGCTGGTCCAGCAGATCAAGTCCGTCGACCTCCAGTGCGTCAACTCGCTGTTCAAGATCGGCCGCGGCGACGCCGCGAACGCGTTCCGTGAGTCGCAGATGACCACCGTGGCGTACGCGGTGCGCGACGCCGCGAACAGCTACCAGGGCAACAACAGCGCGTCGATCTCGCAGCTGATGCTCTACCTGCAGGCCGGCTACTTCGTGCAGTTCTACAACCCCGACGTGGTGGGCCCCTACGGCGCCGGCCTGAAGACCGCGACCCGCTCCGCGCTGGACGCGTTCTTCGCCAACTCCCGTTCGCGGGACGTCACGGCGGACAACGCGGGCCCGCTGGCCCGGGCGACCACGCTGATCGACAGCGCCAAGGACAGCGCCCGCTACCTGCCGGTCGTCAAGCGACTGCTGTCCGACTACGACAGCGCCACCTGGAACCCGACCGGCATGGTCTACGGGCTGACCCCGGTACTCACCGTGCTGTTCGCCGGACACTGGGAGGCCGACTTCCTCCCCGCCGTCAAGGCCGACCCGAGCGTGCTGGACACCCTGTTCACCTTCATCTCCCGCAACCAGGGCCTGCACGGCGGCACCTACGGGCGGACGGTCTACGAGGCGACCAACGAGCTGACCCGCTTCATGCAGTACCCGGAACTGCTGCCCAAGGTGCGCCCCTACGCGCGGGCCCTGGCCCAGCAGTCCGCCCCGACCGGACCCACGATGTACCAGCGCGGCTCGGTGGCGCTCGCGGTGAACTGGTGGGACAAGGCCGACTGCTCGTACTACGGCACCTGTGACGACCCGGCGAAGTTCAAGGCCGCCAACCTGACGGTCGACCACACCTGCAGCCCGAGCATCAGGATCCTCGCCCAGGCGCTGGACAGCACCCAGCTCGGCACCGCCTGCACCAGCCTGAACGGCCAGGACGCGTTCTTCCACGCGGTGGCCAAGGACAGCGGCCCGGTCAAGGACGACGGCAACAGCACGATCGAGGTCGTGGTCTTCCACTCCTCGCTCGACTACCAGGTGCTCGCCGCGGTCATCTACGACATCAACACCAACAACGGCGGCATGTACCTGGAGGGCGAGCCGGCCACGGCCGGCAACCAGCCGCGCTTCCTCTGCTACGAGGCCGAGTGGGCCCGCCCGTCCTTCGAGATCTGGAACCTCAACCACGAGTACACCCACTACCTCGACGGCCGGTTCAACGTGTACGGCGACTACGACGCCGGCCAGGTCCAGCCGATCGACTGGTGGGTCGAGGGCTTCGCGGAGTTCGTCTCCTGGTCGTACCGCAAGGCCGTCAACACCGACGCCATCGCGGTGGCTTCGCAGCACACCTACAAGCTGAGCGAGCTCTTCGACACGGTCTACGCCAGGAGCAGCCAGGACCGGGTGTACCGCTGGGGGTACCTGGCCGTGCGCTACATGCTGGAGCAGCACCGCTCCGACGTGGACGCGGTCCTCGCCAAGTACCGGGCCGGTGACTGGGACGGTGCCCGCGCCATCCTGAAGACCACCATCGGCACCCGCTACGACGCCGACTTCGACAGCTGGCTGACCAGGTGCGCCGCCGGCGCCTGCGCCGCCAACACGCCGGGCCAGTCGCAGCTGCCGGAGTGCGCCGGAGGTGACGTCCGGCAGCTGGGCGCCAACTGCGTGCGCAGCAACGTCGCGGCGACCACGGGCAACTACGCGCACTTCTACCTGACGGTGCCGGCCGGCACCAAGCAGGTGAAGATCACCACCAGCGGCGGCACCGGCAACGGCGACCTCTACTACAACCCGGGCAGCTGGGCGTACACCAACTCCCACGTCCTCCGGTCGACCAACCCGGACAACTCGGAGACGCTGACCGTCACCAACCCGCCGGCCGGCTACGTCTTCTTCGGCCTCTACGCCCAGCAGGGCTTCAGCGGGGTGAGCGTCACGAGCGAAATGTGAGCCGAGCACGGCAACCGGACAGGTGACCGCCCCGGGCGGAGCGCTACGGCGCCCCGCCCGGGGCGGGTCCGTCGGTGGGCCGCCATCACGGGTCCTGACCGAATTCCCCGCAAACTGCGCACAACGCCCCGGGTTCCCAAGGCCATGTGAGATGTGCCATGGTACATGTCACATCCCCCACCGTGCCCGACGGAACCGCCCCCACGCGGCGCCGTCACCAGCGGTCCTCGACACCCCCCCGGTCGCGCCCCACGTCGCGGCCGACGACGGCCCGGAGGCCCCCACGTGAGTCCTTCACGTCTGCTGCGACTCCCGCAGCTGGCACGATTGCTGACGCTCGTCCTGTCCCTGTTCCTGGCGGTCGGCCTGTTCGCCCCGCAGTCCCAGGCCGCTCCCGCCGCCCCCACCCCCGGCGGCACGCCCACGCCCGTCCCCACCGGACCGGCCCCGCAGCCCGCCACCGGCGCCCCCGAACGAGCCGACAGCGGGCAGCAGTTGGCCTCGACCGACCAGCGCGCCCCGCTCCCGGTCGACACCCGGCCGGCCGAGGTCCGGCCGACCGCCAAGGCCCTGCGCCTCGGCGCGGCGGCCGAAAAGCCCTGTACCGTCGGCGACTTCTCCGGTCGGACCGGCAGCGACCTGGTCCAGCACATCAAGGACGCCGACATCCAGTGCATCAACAGCCTGTTCCAGCTCACCGGCGGTGACGCGCGCGGCGCGTTCCGCGAGGAGCAGATGAGCACGGTGGCCTACGCGCTGCGCGACGCGGCGGCCAACTACCCCGGTGACAACAGCACGTCGGTCGAGCAGCTGGTGCTCTACCTGCGCGCCGGCTACTTCGCGCAGTGGTACCACAAGCAGGACGTCGGCGAGTACGGCGCCGGCCTCAAGACCGCGATCCAGTCCGGCCTGGACGCCTTCTTCAACAGCGCGCACTCGCGCGACGTCGCGGCGGGCAACGGGCCCATCCTGGGCGAGGCCGTCACCCTGATCGACAGCGCCCAGGAGAACGTCCGCTACCTGCCGGTCGTCAAGCGGCTGCTGGGCGACTACAAGGCCGACACCTGGAACCCGGCCGGCATGGCGTGGGCGGTCAACCCGGTCTTCACCGTGCTGTTCCGCGGCCACCAGGTGCCCGGTTTCGACGCCGCCGTCGAGGCCGACCCGAGCGTGCTGGACGCGCTGTCCGACTTCGCGACCCGCAACAACGCCCTGCTCGGCGACACCTACGGCGTGCTGGTCTACAACGCGACCAAGGAGCTCACCCGCTTCCTGAAGGACACGGCCCTCCAGGCCAAGGTCCGCCCCCTCGCCAAGGGGCTGGTCGGCACCTCGGAGCCGAAGGGCCGCACCGTCTACCAGTGGGCCGCGGTCGCCGAGGGCGTCGACTACTACGACGCCGGCAACTGCTCGTACTACGGCACCTGCAACAAGGCCGACCAGCTCAAGGCCGGCGTGCTGACCGTGAAGCACACCTGCAGCCCGAGCATCACGATCCTCGCCCAGGCGCTGGACAGCACCCAGCTCGGCACCGCCTGCACCAGCCTGAACGGCCAGGACGCGTTCTTCCACACGGTGGCCAAGGACAGCGGCCCGGTCAAGGACGACGGCAACAGCACGATCGAGGTCGTGGTCTTCCACTCCTCGCTCGACTACCAGGTGCTCGCCGCCGCGATCTACGGCATCGACACCAACAACGGCGGCATGTACCTGGAGGGCGAGCCGGCCACGGCCGGCAACCAGCCGCGCTTCCTCTGCTACGAGGCCGAGTGGGCCCGCCCGTCCTTCGAGATCTGGAACCTCAACCACGAGTACACCCACTACCTCGACGGCCGGTTCGACATGTACGGCGACTTCGAGGCCGGCATGACCACCCCGACCGTCTGGTGGGTGGAGGGCTTCGCCGAGTACGTCTCCTGGTCGTACCGCAAGGTCAACAACGACGCGGCCATCGCGGCGGCCGGCCGCCACACCTACCGGCTGAGCGACCTCTTCGACACCGCCTACGGCGACCAGGACCGGGTGTACCGCTGGGGGTACCTGGCCGTGCGCTACATGCTGGAGCAGCACCGCTCCGACATGGACGCGGTCCTCGCCAAGTACCGCGCCGGTGACTGGAACGGTGCCCGCACCATCCTGAAGACCACCATCGGCACCCGCTACGACGCCGACTTCGACAGCTGGCTGACCAGGTGCGCCGCCGGCGCCTGCGCCACCGACGGGAGCGGCACGCCCACCACGCCGCAGCTGCCGGAGTGCACCGCCACCGACACCCGCCTGCTGGCCGCCAACTGCACCCGCAGCAACGTCGCGGCGACCACGGGCAACTACGCGCACTTCTACCTGCTGGTGCCGGCCGGCACCAAGCAGGTGAAGATCACCACCAGTGGGGGCACCGGCAACGGCGACCTCTACTACAACCCGACCGGCTGGGCGTACACCGGGAGCAGCACCACGCACTCGGCCGGCCCGGACAACTCCGAGACGCTGACCGTCACGGACCCGCCGGCCGGTGGCTACATCTTCTTCAGCCTCTACGCCCAGCAGGGCTTCAGCGGGGTGAGCGTCACGAGCGAAATGTGAGCCGAGAACGGCAAACGGACAGGTGACCGCCCCGGGCGGAGCGCTACGGCGCCCCGCCCGGGGCGGGTCCGCGTTCCACGGCCGGCGGCCG